>CANQZE010000049.1 GCA_947628255.1 uncultured Clostridia bacterium
CGTCGTTGGCAGCCTTGCTCAAAGGTTGAAAATCTTCTAAGCGCTGATCCTCGTTCTTCATAACCCGATCTTCATTTTTAATTCCGTTTTTGTGGTCGACTTCGGGATTTGATGTGCCGAGAACCACGCAACGTTGGGCCTTAATGGCTCGCTTTATATCCGCCCTGATATGTTGAGAATAGCTTTCGTCATTAAAGCCGTTCAGACGGATCCTGTCGATTCCGTTACCTTTTGTGACGTTTTTATCAAACTCTATCACATATTTTTTTGCGAGGATAGATTCTTTTCTCGCCCACGAAGCGCCATTGCCAAAAGTTAAAGTAGCATATTCTCCGACAAATTCATTTGTATCTACCCACCGACTAATGCCATTTTCATCAGGCTGAGCAAGTTTTAGGAACAATTCCGTCTTTGTCATATTTCTCTCCTATGAGAAATCAAAAAATTCTTTTAGCGAGACCTTTAATGCGGTAGTAAGTTTTTCTATATTGACTATGGAAATATTTCTTTTTCCACACTCAACACTTGTAATATAGGTTCTGTCTAAGTTGGCCCAATCGGCAAGCTCTTCTTGGCTTATGCCAAGTTTGTTTCGCAATTCTCTTACTCTTTTGCCAACTGAAATTTTGACGTCCATCATTTACTCCCCGCAAGATATAATCAAATTATACTCAATAGTGACTTATTTAGCAACGGATTTTAAGTCACATAAGCAATTGCATCAATGCACCCATAATGATTTTAGCAATTGCGCTTCAAAGTCTTGTACCCGCTTATCGAGAGGTGCAAGTATTTGTAGCACTTTTTCATAAACCCAGTCAGCCTGTTTTGACGATGAGATTATTATCCTCTACAACTCTAACGACCGAGAGATCAAAGAGATCAAACAATTTGACAAAAAGAAATTACCAGCAAAAGCCGCCGAAAATCTCGAAGAGATAATAAAAAACAACTCGCTTGAATGAGGGTTCAAACGAGTCGCACTTGGCGGGGTGATTTTTGTTTTTCTTCCGCTTGAGCGGAGCTTATGAAGGTGCGGGCGTTTATGCATAGGGGATCAGAAATCCTCGTCGTCCTTATCCTCTTCCTCGTCGTCCTCTTCATAGTCGTTGACGTCGCCGTAGGTGTCGAAATCGTCGGGTTCTTGATCGATGCTTTCCTCTTCCTCGTCGTCGAACTCCTCTTCGAACTCTTCGTCCTGCAATTGAGAGAGGGAGACCTCGTTTTCTTCCTCGTCGGAGATGGGTTCTTCCTCGTCGACGAACTCCTGCCAATCGTCATCCTCTTGTTTGGAGTTTGCTTCGTTTGCCTGTTCGGCGCGGCAGGCGGCGCATATTTCCTCGTCGGGTTCGAGATAGTTCACCTTGCAGACGGGGCAGATCCTTTCCTCTATGCCCAACTCCTCGTCGTCATCTTCGAGCAGGCTGATGGAGCTTGCTTTGCCGAGTTCGGCCTTGCAGACTTCGCACAACTCTTCGTCGCCGGAAATCCAATTCAGCTCGCAGCGCGGGCATTTTTTATATTTTCCCATAAAATCCACCTCTTTTATGCTGGATATATTATATTGATAAGACGCCAATCTGTAAACTGTTTTGCGCGATTTTTTGAAAAAAATTCAAGCGTTTTGATTCTGCCTTCCAAAAAAGGGACGCAATGCGCAAAAAGAAGGGAAATATCGCGAGCGCGCAAGCCGCCTCATTTCTCGCAAAATTGTCGTAGGCCGTTGTCGCCGAGGAAAAACGGCGTTTTGATTTTGTCAATGAAAAGAGGCTAGAGAGCCACGCCGAAATGATCGGCAAGCCCATAGCACAGCACGCCGAGCGCGGCGCAGATTATTATGAAAAAGAGTGGATGCAACTTTTTGCCCTTGATCTTGACGAAGGCGAGAGGGCATACCGCGGCGAAGATCGCCATCCCGATATAGTCGGGCGAGACGCTGTCTATGGCAAAGATGTCGTTGACTCCGAGCAGTACGCTGAGGCACAGCGTGCAAAACACGGATATCAACAGCCCCGTCACGGCGCTGCGCACTCCCGAAAACACCTCGCCGACCGCGCGTTTTTTCATAAAGCCCGAAAGAAGTTTCGCAACGATCATTATGATTATGACGGACGGCAACACGACGCCCGCCGTCGCGGCGACGGCTCCCGCAACTCCGGATATTTTCATCCCGACATAAGTTGCGATGTTGACCGCAAATGGCCCCGGAGTGCTTTCGGCAATGGCGATGAAATTCATTATTTCTTCAAGCGATACGGCGCCGATATCCACGAGGTCGGTGGTGCTCATCGGGATCATCGCCTGTCCTCCGCCTATTGTGAAAAGCCCGATTTTGAAGAAGGTCCAAAACAGCGCGAGATTGCTCATACGTTGCCTCCTTCGCCTTTTTTCGGGTCTCCGGCTTTGTGATCTTCGACATTGGATCGAGGCTCATCCTCACACGCGGAGTCGGCACAATTTTGAATGTCATTTTGCAAAACAGGGACTTTAACTTTCAAATATCCGCTGTCAACAGCCCTTTTTGAAAAATACTCATTGTTTTCAAGCGTTTTGCCGACGCGCGTCGAATAGTACTCGGGAGTGCCGACGACAAAGTATCTGCGCTTATTATATGCCGTTGTCAGCGCGACGAAAATCGAGCATACCGCCACCGTCCCCAATATGACGTAGATCACGTCGACTTTCACAAAAAACACAAGCGCAAACGCGATCGCCATCAACGCAAATGAAAACAGCGTCTTTTTCATACTTTTGAAAAACGAGAGTACGGCTTTGAGAATGAGGACGAGAACGCCTATGCGTATGCCCTTGAAAATGAATCCTATCCACTTGTTGTCTATGACAAGGTCGAGGAGAACGCTGATGACGGCGATTATCGCAAAGGCGGGGATGACGACGCCAAGCGTCGCGACGATCCCGCCCAAAAGCCCAAGCCTCTTTGTGCCTATAAACGTCGCCGTGTTGATCGCGATGGGTCCCGGAGTACTTTCGGCGATCGCGAAGATGTCGCCAAGCTCCTCTTTTGAGATCCACTTGCGTTTGTCTACGAGTTCCGCCTCGAGCAGAGTGAGCATCGCGTATCCGCCGCCGAACAAAAACGCGCCGAGCTTGAAAAACACCCAAAACAGGGAGAGCATTTCCTTGAAATATTCGCGCGTGGTGCGCTTGTTCGCCGTATCTTTGCTCATATTTATAGCTCTTTCGATGCCGCGACCTCGTCGCGGGTCGGGTAGGAGGGGATCGCTCCGCGCCTCGAGACGGACAGCGCCGCCGCGATCGACGCAAACTTCATCGCGCTGCCCAGATCCGTTCGTTTGTAGGGCAAGGGCCGCTTGGCAAGTTCTTCGAGGACGGCGCCGATGAAACAATCTCCCGCTCCCGTCGTATCAAGCGGAGCGCGATTCGCTGCGCGAACGTTCAGGATATTCAAGTCGTCGATCAATCCGTTCACGACGTCCGCCGCGAGAAATGCGCAAGCGCCCTCCGCGCCTTTCGTCTCTATGAAGCAACTCGCGCTCGAGCAGATGTCGAAGATATTGCCGACGAGAATATGCGGGAGATCGCGTACGGGGATAAATTCTCCGTAATATTTGAAAAGCGATCTCTTTTCCTCCTCGGAAACTTTCACGATGTCGGCAAGAGCGAGGAAGTTGCTCGCCGTCTCGAGCATAGTCTGCTCGTCCTGCCATAGAGCGGGGCGCAGATTGACGTCGTAGGAAATTATCGCGCCTGAGGCTTTTGCGTTTTTTATCAACCGCGCGTGAAGATCGCGCATTGCGTCGTCCATAAGGCAGTTGGAGCAAAAATGCAAAATGTCTCCCGCTTCAAAAGGGATATAGCGCACGTCTGTTTGAAAAAGCGCGAGATCCGCCGTATTTTGCCTGTCGAATTTGAATTTTCTCTCTCCGTTCTCAAGCGTGACGCGCGCGATGGCGGTGGGCGCGGATCTGAGTTTTGCGAAAGTCATATCGACGCCGAGATCCGCGAGCGTGCGATAGATGAGTTTGCCATAGTCGTCCGTGGATATGCCGCCGATGAAGGCGCATTCTCCGCCAAGTTTGGCAATGCACGCCGCGACGTTTGCGGGAGCGCCGCCGACGCACGGAACGTCGTCATACATATCTATGAACGCCTCGCCTATGCAATAAATTTTGCCCATATGCCTCTCGACCTCAAACAATTGTCCGCATTTGCGTCAATAATCAAACCCTCTGAATCCGACGTGCGCGACCTTTCCGTCAAACGCTTCGGCGAGTTTTTGAACTTCCGCCTTGTCAAACGCGTGATATCCGTGGGAAATGCAACCTTCGCTGTCCACATAGTGTTGGAAGAAAAAGTTTTTCGCGCCCTCTATCCAATTTGCAATGGCGACCATATCCTCATATGTGTGGAACTCCTTGATCACAGTAGTGCGAAATTCGTAGTCCTTCGCCTTGCTCATTATGATATGGACGCTTTCGTTCACGGCGTCCATATCCACGCGCTCGAGGCCGCAGGTCATAGGATATTTGGCGGGGGAGTTTTTGATGTCCATCGCCATATAGTCCACAAGCCCCGCGTCGAGCAGGCTTTCAATCGCTTTGGGGCGCAAACCGTTGGAATCCACTTTGGTGATGTAACCCAACTTGCGCACTCGCTCCAAAAAGCGCGCGAGGTCTGGCTGAAGCGTGCTTTCGCCGCCCGTCACGCACACCGCGTCCACAAGTCCTTTGCGCTTGGAGAGGTAGTCTATGATCTCCTCTTCGTCCTCGCGTTGCGCGCCCACGTCGCCAATCACAAGCGCGCCGTTATGGCAAAAAGGACAGCGCAAATTGCATCCGCCCGTGAAAACGGTGCAACTGATCTTGTCGCCGAAGTCGACCATTGAAAACTTTTCAAATCCGCATATCAACATAGTGAGAATATATTAGCATATAAAATACAAAATATCCACTATAAATTCAAATATAAATTCAAACAAAAAATCCCTCCGCGCAAAATATCGGCGATGGGACAAGATTTTGCGGCAAAGCGGCGACAAACGAGAAAAATTTTCCCCAAAAGGCTTGACAAAACAAACCGCGGATAATAATAATTTCAGTACGGCATCATCTATGCCGAGTGCGGCTTTGAAAGGAGAAGCACAGACGGAGGTATTTTATGACGCATTTCGAATACAGAACTCAAGACACTTGCGCGCAACTCATCACGCTTGACATCGACGGCGACAAAGTGCATAACGTCGTCTTTTACGGCGGGTGCAACGGCAATCTCAAGGCCATTCCCATTTTGGTGGAGGGGATGAGCGTCGACGAGCTTGTGAACAAACTCTCGGGGGTGAGGTGCGGACGCCGTTCCACATCCTGCGCGCACCAACTCACGAAAGCGGCTCTCGCGGCGTATGAGGAAGAGAAGAAAAAGCATTGACGAGGCGTTTTGCACGCAATCGCAAAGCAAACTTAAATTTGTTTGAATCCCGCAAAAAGCAGTTTTATCATTTCAAGACGCAGAGATAAACATAGAGTTTGCGCAATAATTGTGCAATGACTGATCGAGACGCGACGGGATCGAGGGCAAAATTTTTGTCCTCTCTTTGGCTCGGAAAGTAAGTCGCCGCGGGCGGGCAGTGATCGCCAAAAAAGGAACGGAAAAATGATGAAATCCCAAGCGGATATACGCATACGTTGAAAGTCGATTTTGAGATTGAAGCGTACGCGTTTTTATTTTCATTTTTTGTCGTATTTTTATTGATTATTAGATTTTTAACTATTATAATATAATATATATTCCATTTTACGTTCGGGAGTTATGTATGGGGAAGTTGCAGTCGCTTATTGACGAAAAAGAACGCAGCGCAAAATTTATGTGCGACGAGATCGCGCATATTTGCGGGACAATGCCCAAGCGCGATCCGGGTAGCTTGGGAGAGAAGATGGCGTGCGAGCATATGGCGAAAGTCGCCGTCGAGCAGTGCGGAGCGGAACGCGCCGACATCGAGGAATTCAAGGAAAACCCCAACGCGTTTTTCGGATTTTTGTATTTCACCGTCACGTTTGCGCTTTTGGGAATTGCGTGTTTTTTCCGCCTGCCGATTTTGGGCGCGATATTCATATTTTTGGGTATGACGATACTCGTCGTGCAATTCGGTTTCTACAAAAAGGTGGTGGACCCGTTTTTCCCATCCGCGACGGGGCATAACGTCACGATAGTCAAAAAATGCTCCGGCGAGGTCAAGGGCAGGGTGTTTTTCAACGGACATCCCGACGCCGTGTGGTGTTGGCCGTACCACAACAAGTTCGGCAGTCGCTTCAATATGGCGATTCAGATCGCGGGCATTTTGGGTTCGCTCATTTGGTTTGTGCTGGACGTCGTCGCCGCGGCAAAGACGGCGTGCTCTCCGATCACGGGTACGGTGTATTCGATGTTCGACGTTTTGGGCAAGCCGCTTGTCATCACGGCATTCGTTTGTTTGATCTTCGCCGTCCCTCTCGTTATGCTCTATTTTATGTGGGACGAGAGACGCATCGTCGACGGCGCGAATGACAATCTCACGGGTTGCTATATGGGCATCGCGGTTCTCAAAGCGCTCAAAGAGCAGGGCATAGTGCTTGAGCATACCGAGGTCGGCGTGATCATCTCGGGCAGCGAGGAGGCGGGCTTGCGCGGAGCAATGGCGTGGGCAAAAGCGCACAAAGATGAGTTTGGCGACGTTCCCACGTGGATATATTCCTACGACACCATACACGAGAGCGAGTTTTTGGGCGTCAACTATCGGGATCTGAACGGCACTGTCAAATCCGCGCCCGAAGTCTGCGAAAGTTTTTTGGAAGCGGCAAAAGAACTCAACATACATTGCATCAAGACGTGGGTGCCGCCCTTTGGCGGAGCGACGGACAACGCGGCGTTCAACAAATACGGATTTAAGTCCGCAGGTATCACCGCAATGAATCACGTGCTTCAATCCTATTATCACACGATGCGCGACACGGCGGACAACCTCAATCCCGAGTGCCTCGCGGATTGCTTTGCCGTCTCGGTCAAAGCGCTCGAAAACTTCGACGCACAGTTTGAGGATTGAGCGTCTGCGAAGCGGAAGGGGGCATTAGCATCACCTCAGCCCGAGTGTACTTTTACACGCCGTAAGCCGAGTCTGAATCAAGGCGCCCCTTATAATCTCCCCACAAAAACATTCCATATTTTTGTGGGGACCCCGAAGGGGAGCTGTCCGCTCGATAGAGCGGACTGATGGGATTGTCCAAGCATTTATCTTCCTGTCATCCTGAGCTTGTCGAAGAATCCCCTTTGATGGAGAATACTTTGCTCAAACAGAGTTTAGTCAAAATTCAAGTAAATAAGCGTTGTGATCTCGGACAAGGCAAAGTGCGTGGACAAGCACACTCGGACACGGCAATGTATGTGTACAAGTATGCTCAGAAAGAGCGTGAAGTTAATCGCTCTGACAAAACAAATTCCGTGAACAAGCAAACTCGGAAAGAGGTTACGTTAATCGCTCGGACAAGGCAAAGTGCGTGAATAAGTACGCTCGGGCAAGGCGATTGCATTGGGGGTTTGGCACAAGATATTGCGGCGGATAAAAATTCAGGATACAAGAAAATTTTTTCTGAAAAAAATTATTGAAAAAAAATAAAATTGTTCGCCATTTCGATTGACAAAGATTCTCTGTTTGGTTATTATAGTGGAGTATCTGCCTAGGCAGAGGTTTGTTTTGCGCCGCGAAGGCGCAGGAAAAATATAAAGACACACGCGGATAGGTGTAGAGAAAGGAAACATCCGCGTCAAATATCTAGGAGGCTAAAATGGCTGGACAAAAAATCAGAATCAAGCTCAAGGCTTACGACCACAACCTTATCGACCTTTCTGCGGAAAGGATCGTCGAGACTGTCAAAAAGACGGGCACGAAGGTTTCGGGTCCCATCCCTCTCCCCACAGACAAGGAGATCATCACCATACTTCGCGCAACGCACAAGTACAAGGACAGCCGCGAGCAGTTTGAACTGAGAACTCACAAGCGTTTGATCGACATCTACAACCCGACAAAGAGCACCGTCGACTCTCTTATGAAGCTCGACCTGCCCGCGGGCGTGGACATCTCGATTAAGCTTTGATTGATTATTATTTTAGGAGGGTGATCTTTACATGGATAAAGCAATCATCGCAAAGAAAATCGGCATGAGCCAGGTCTTCACCAAGGACGGCAAGGTCATTCCGGTCACAGTGCTGGAAGCGGGTCCCTGCCCCGTGGTGCAAATCAAGACCAAAGAAAACGACGGCTACGAGGCGATCCAAGTCGGCTTCGGTTACGTCAAGGAGACAAGGGTGAACAAGCCCGTCGCCGGCCACTTCAAGAAGGCGGGCGTGACTGTCAGAAAGTATCTCCGTGAGCTGAGACTCGCAAACTGCGCAAGCTACACGCTTGGGCAGGAACTGACCTGCGACATCTTCGGCGAGGGCGACAAAGTTGACGTCACCGGCACATCGAAGGGCCACGGATTTTCCGGCGTCATTCAGAGATGGAATTCTCAACGCATCGGTTCGATGACGCACGGCACAGGTCCTATCCACCGTCATCCCGGATCAATGGGCGCTTGCTCCTCTCCGTCGAGAGTGTTCAAGAACAAGCATATGGCAGGACAGTGGGGCCACGAGCAAGTAACAATGCAAAATTTGACTGTTGTCAGAGTGGACAAGGGCAGGAATCTGCTTCTTGTCAAGGGCGCTGTCCCCGGCCCCAAGGGCGGAGTGGTCATCGTCAAGGAGTCCGTCAAGGGCTGAGCGGAGGTAGAATATGAAACATGATGTTTTGAATATCGCCGGCAAGAAGGTCGGAACGATCGAACTGAGTGACTCCGTTTTCGCTTGCGATTACAACGAGCCTCTCATCCATCAGGTTG
>CANQZE010000050.1 GCA_947628255.1 uncultured Clostridia bacterium
CCCGCAAAGTTGCCGGTGGCTCTCACGTTGCCCATATTGTATGACGCATAAATATTGATACGTCCAAGAGGATTATTCTGATCCATCTTGCCAACTCTGCCGACAATGCCGCCCGCATAGCCATAGCGATTGGCGACGTCTGTAGCGTCATATGAATCTGTCCACAAAGATTCCTTCCCAAGGTTTGCGACAATATTGCCTGTGTTGGCGCAATTGTATATGTTGAGCGCGCCCTCGTTGAGGCCTATTATGCCGCCGACATTATGACCGCCTGTGATGTTGCCCTTGTTGCGGCAACTCTCTATCGTAATTTCAAGATCTTTCTTGTTTTCCGAATTGTTGACGCAACCCACAAGGCCGCCTGTGCCTCTGTCGTGTTGAGCATATTTGTCTTGACTGCCATATGTCGATGTTATATTTCCTTCATTCACGCAACCGATCATCGTGAACGAGACAGGACACTGATAGTTGCCAATGAAGCCGCCAACGGCTTGCACGCCCGTTATATTCGCTTTGTTGGTGCAGTTTTCAAAAGTAGGAGCAGCCAAATCCGACCCGATGCTACCCACAAATGCCGCAATACCGCAACCTTCTGTCCACCAACTTGTATTCGTCGCTCCCGACGTCGCATTTATAGTCCCTGTTACCGTCAAGTTTTTGAATGTTGCGTCATCTGCATTGGGGAACAGACTTATTCCGTTTCCTTTGCCTGAATAGTACACTTCAATGGTATTTCCGTTGCCGTCAAACGTACCCATAAAGTGAGTGCTTCCGGACGCTAGCGATTCGCTTGCAAGATTCACCCTGTTGCTGGTGCCTGTCAAGTTGGTCATCAGTTTGATGTACTTGTTTTTATAAGTTTGACCGCTTTTAACTTGATTTAAGATGTCGGTCCAATCTTGTTTACTATTTATCAAGATCGGCGCTTCTGCAGATCCTGCTTCGAATGTTTTGTCCATTCTCCCGACAAATGCTTTCACACCGCCATTCGAGAAATAGACGTTGCCGGTTGCCCCTGTGACACTCTTACCTGAAACTTTGTGCGCGACCTCATCCTTGGGCATTGTGTAATGAGTTTTGTCTTGCGCAGGGGGACGGTATGAACTGTTGACTTGATTTTGACTTGGCGTTGTTTCGGCAACGGGATCTTTGTACACGATTGGCGCAGACAACACCATCATACTGTTGGGAGAAGTTGTCTTTATTGTTGCGCCGACCAAGGATCCCACTGCTGAATCCGAGGCGTTCAGCCCTGAAAGGGTATTACCCGTGGTTTTGTTGTTTCCGCTCGCGTCATAGAAAGCGATCTGATAGTTCTTGTCAGGCACTTTTGCGACAATGGGCAAATTGCCTTCGGAAGGAGTGATCCCAACGCCCGCACCCGTCACGCCGGATGTGATGTTGAACCTCACAATGCCCGCCACTGCCGCAAGATCGAGCGAGGATGGGAATTTGTTTGTATCCACAACGTCGGAGCCGAACACGATGTATTTGCCATTGGCGTTGGGGCTTATGGCGGTGTAGCTCGTGCCGCTTGCGGCAATATAGTACGCCCAGCTTGTGGCGGCGCTTGCGCCATTGTCCGCACCGCCAACGATTCCGCCTATATTCGTCGAAACCTTGTAATTGCTGTTTAGGTTGTAATTTACGCCCAACGTATAGCAATTGGTCAACGTTGTCGCCGATCCGCTGCCTCCCGAGATGTATCCCGCTATGCCGCCTCCGTATTGCGTGGCGCGAATGAGAGCAGTATCACCGGTGATAGTGCCGCTCGTCTTGCCAAACACGCTGTTTGAAACAGTGCCGTTGCCAAGATAACCGAAGAAACCGCCGAGATACGACAACGTGGCTGAAGTGGAACTTGCGCCAAAATATGTGGAAGCAGTCACAACGACCCTGTTGACGGTGTGCGCCGTCGCGCCCGCGTAACCCGCTATGCCGCCCACATACTTTGTGCCGGAAGCATATTGCAAATTGACATACACATTGAGGTATGTCTCAAATTTATCAGGGGAGCTTGGAGTCGTCGTGGCGACGGGGTTTTGCAAATTGAGCAAGGAATATTCGGACACATACCCCACTATGCCGCCTACAAATTTTGCGCTACCAACACGATTTGAGGTCACGACCATCTTGCCGAGCGGATTGCTTCCCTCCATATTGGTGAGATTCAACATCGTGTTGTTGGACGCTGTCTCACTGCCGTAGACGCCCATCGTCAGAATGTTCTTCAATGTATTGTTGGTGAATGGTTGTTCGGTGCCGATATTGGCAAATTCATCTTTTATGGGCGACGCAGTTATGTCAATGCGCCCTACCGCGCCAAACAATGCGCCGCCGAATCCACCGCTCGCCGATACGGTCTTGGACGAGGAAAGATATAAGAAGTTCGCTCTGTTGCCGAACATTGATGTTGTGCCGGTATCTACGCTACCGGTCAAATATGTGCCTGCCGAGTAGGTCACAAGCCCCGCGACCGCGCCGACAAAATATTTGCCTTCATACCCTTGCGTGAAGTTCAAATTGCCGTTGAGGCCCGAGCCTTCGTTAAGCGCGTTCTCAATTGTGGCGTTCTCGCCGATTATGCCCGCTATGCCGCCCACAAAGCTACTTGGACGAGTCGTGTCGTTTGTGCCGATAAGCTCGACGCTTGTATCATTATATTCGCCTTCCACAACTATGCCCGCGCCTGCAACATAGCCAAACAAGCCTCCAACTGCCCAAGAACTTATCGTGGTAGTGGCGGTGGCTTGGACTTTGAGATTGCTGATTTTCGCTCCGCCTCCCGCAATGTACACGCTTGTGTCCGTGGAGCTGACGTTCTGAGCATAGCGCTTGTAGCCGCTGCCCTCGAACACGCCAAACAGGCCGCCGATAAAGCCGCCTCTGCCGCCCGTGACGGTGATCTTTGTGGTTGAGGTTGATCCGGATCCGACAATATTCGGCGCAACGGTGATCCCTGATGTCCCCTTCGCGTCAAGATGCCCGGCGATCAATCCGATGTGCGAACCGTTGCCATTGTCAATAGTCAATCCGCTGTTGGGAGTGATCGGGAAATCCGTGTAGAGGATCGGATCGCCGTCTTGTGGATTGGAGACCGGATCGGTGCTGATGATCCACTCTCCCGCGATGCCGCCCACATAGTTCAGCCCGCTCACGTTTGTGTTGAGTGTGTTGTTTGTCGTGTTGCCGCCGTAGAACTTGGCTCCGTCTATCTTGCCGAACAAACCGCCGACATATTCATAACCTTGCACGGCGCCGTTCGTATGACTGACAAAATAGTCCGCGGTGTTGTACACCACCCCGCCCTTCATACAGCCTACCACGCCGCCCGTGTATTTGGACGTATTGGAATTGTTGTTCACGGGAATCAATGTGGTGACGCCCTTCAAGGTCGTGTTCTCGGCATATCCCGCCAAAGCGCCCACATAGTCTCCTTGCGTGTAAAGCGTTTTACCATCAACGCCGTCCAGCTTCACATCCTGAATGGTTGCGCCCATTAGATATCCGAAAAGCCCAACGTAGTTTTTGCTCCCATCCTCCCAAGCGAAGCGCTTTGTCGTGCTTTCGCCAAACTGTATTGCGATGCTTATGGCGCTGTTGCCTATGAATGTGCCGCCGAATCTCGATTTTTTGTCGGTAGGTATCTCCTTGCCGCTCAAAGTGACTTCCTTGCCGCTACCTATCGGACGGAACCCTTCCGTATCTTTCAATGTGAGCGCAATTCCGCTTGTGTTTTCGACTTCCACGCGGAACACCGCGCCACTATAGTCGATCGTACTCGCCGCGGCGCCGCTGAACGTGACGAGAGGACTGTTGTCTTTCAAGATGGACCCATTGACGCTGTCGCCGTGCTTGATGTCGCCGTTGACGATCGCCATCAGCCTGTACATATGCTCGATGGACTTGATCAAATACGGATGCTCGGCCGATCCCCACGTTCCTACCGTCTCATCAACATACCCGCCGAAATCGTGGCTCATCACCGCGAGCGACACAAACGCGCTTCCGTTGAGGTTTGTAGTGCCTGTCATCGTGAGGTCGATGATGACCATCCCGTCGTCATTGTTCGCCAACGCGGCGCTCACATCCGTGCCGATCTGCTTGTAATCAAACACCTTCGTGCCGCTATACAACGTCGTCCCGCCGATATTTTTCACGACATACGACACCGAGAAGTTGTACTCTCCGATTCCGACACCCGTCCATTGAGCGGATGTCGAGGACCCCGTATTCATATAAAGGTTGCTTATATCGTTGTTGAAGATCCCGTTTGTGTACGCTTTGTCCACATAGAATATGATCGTCCTTGCGCCCGTAAATGAGAATGACGGATTTTCAGCTGTGCTATAAAGCGCGTGCGCTTCATAGTATGGGAATTGATATGTCGCGTTGGTATAGCCTTTGACTGTTCCGGGAAGCAATGCGCCGGGATTGGTCAACCCAAACACGCTGACCTCTTGATAGGCGTATTTGACGCCGTCATCTTTTCCGTTGATATCCTGCGGATATATTGTATATTCTACGTGTAACGTCTTGCGCTCATATCTTGTGTCGCCCGCAACTGCGGAGAAATAATAGTTGTCATCTATTATTTTCAGCTCAAAGATGTATGACAGCACCGTATTGTTGCCTTCGACATTGACATTCTTCGCGCAGAAGATATCGTTATCCGCGGCTGCGACTTCAAAAATGCCTTCGTCCAAAAATTGCTGGAAATTTGACCCGGTTTCGTTCGGATTAAAGGCTCCGCGCTGAGTCGCGTTGCTAAAAGCAATCTGCGTGATCTCATTTCCTTCATCGTCAACATTGCCGTCAATATCAGTCATTACCGCCATTCTGAATGTGCCATATCCCGGCACAAACAGTTGCAATGCTTGCAGACCCTGCATCTTCCCGTTGTAATAAAGCCCTGTCGTTGCCCCGCCGGCATCTGTCGAACCCAAAATGTAGGTGTAATATGGCGAATTTGCATCGTTGACGAATGTGATCTCAGGATTTTCACCCGATTTTGACGTCACAACACCATCCTTATCCTTGGTTATGATATATCCTCTCAACTTGGACGGGTTGTCGACATCCGCATAGATCCTCGCGGGAGTGATGGTCCAAGAATAGGTTTTTTCCGTGAAATCAGCGTTGCTTTCCGTAAAGGTATAGTTTTTTGAAACATCGTTGCCCAAGAGCTTCACATCGACTTGATATTGCGTTGTGCTTGCTTCGATCGCTCCACTGAAAGTGTAAACGTTGTTTTCACGGGTGCATCCGTCTGTCCAACCGTTCCCGCCGCTTGTCGTGACGATGATTATTTGATCGATATCTTCGCCATCCAAAATGCCGTCGCCGCCAACCGTGAGCGTTTTGAGACCCTGATGATCTTTATTATATTCAACACTGCCTTTATCTTTTAAGTTGGCAGTCCAAACGTCATCCAAAGTCAATTTACGTTTATTTATCTGCAAATTGAAGTTGGCTTTTCTGCCGACGATATAATCTGTTCCGCCGACTTGAATATAGATGCTTACGCTCGCCTGATAAGTTCCGGCGTCTACGCGCTCCTCCACGTTGTACGTAAAGTATGACCTATAATAAGAACCGATTTGACTCTCCACTAAGGTATCTCGCGTAAAATTGCTCGGATCCGACAGATCTTCATATGTCAGTGTAAAATTCTGCCCGTCATATGTTTTTGAGAGGGTATTTGTAGCTGTATCGAAAGTAGTAAATATTTTCTTATCTTCATCGGTCCTGCCCTTGATTTGTATAGTCTCAAGAGAAATATAGATGGAAGCTGTTTGAGAATCCGCGTCAAATCCATAGCGAATCTCGCGCTCACCCGTCGTTGTGGATTCGCTTATCGCCGAGTCTGCATAAGTCGGAATATAAACAGAATATGTTTTTGAGCTGGCTTCCGTTGTCCTTGCTGTCCTTATGTTAAGATACTCGTCTTTCCCGACATTCACATAGGAACGATATTCGAATCCGTCAAAATTATTTGTGAGAATGCCGGTGAAGTCTACGGTCGACAGGGCTTCGCCGTCCACGCGCGGCAGAAGTTTGGAAATATCAGGCACTGAAATAAAGCACCCGTAATTTTCGTGATAAGTGTCGTAATTTGACGCCGAATATGCGCTGTTGTTTGTGGATGTAGTCGGGAAATTCGTGCCGGTCGTGAAGAAAGCCCAACTGTTCGCGACTGTTTTTTTGGCGGCTGTATTTTCCCCGACGATGCCGCCAACATAATACATTCTCGAAGTGCCTGTAAACGTCCTTGCGCTGTAGCAATAGTTTATCAAAATGCGATCTTTGGCGCCGCTGTTCGCATGGCCGACAATGCCGCCGACGCCATTTGTGGATACCGTCCCTTTCAGCGTAATTGTGCCCGATGAATAACAATATTCGATTTTCGCTCCGCTTGCAGTACTACCTGTATAGTTGTAATACCCAACAATGCCGCCGACCGTATCGCTGTTTGCCTCACTTGAATGAGTTGACAAGGAGCCGGTCGAATAACAATTGTGTATATTCATCAAAGCGGAACTCTCGATCCTTCCGCCAATGCCGCCAAAGTTGTTTTTGCCTGTGATGGTTGAAGTGCAATAGCACCCGCTTATTGTGATTTGCGCGCTGAATGAACCCGGCGTATATCCCAAAATACCCGCAACGCCGTTGGCATATCCGGATATTGTTCCCGAAGTATGTCTCGAATTGGCGATCTCGATTGCGCCACCGTCGACTCTGCCGACAATGCCGCCCAGTCCGTTCCCTTCCTCCGTTGTTGACGATCTCGATATTGTGCAAGTTGTTGCGCAATCGGAAATCGTCAACTTTCCGCCGCCTTCCTTAAAACCGACGATACCGCCCAAAGCGTTTCCGCTTGTGCTGCTTATTGAACCCGAACTTGTCGTTATGCCGCTGATCGTCATCGACGTAGACAAGTTGATATGCCCGATGATACCGCCCGCTCCCTGCGTTGAAGCGTTGATGGTTCCGGTATTTGAAACGCCCGACAAAGATATCGAACCATACGATATCTTGCCTATAATGCCGCCCGCTCCGTTTGTGCTTGAAACGCTCTTTGAATTTGAAGCGTTTGTGATAGTGCAAGTTTTTCCGTTGCCTGCAAATTCACCTATGATACCGCCCGCGCCTGTCAAGCCCGTAATTGTGCCGCTGTTTGAGCAGTGGGTGCTTCCGTTGTCTTGTATGGTCACATTGCCTACCGAATACCCGATAAGCCCGCCTGTTCCCGTATACGTAGTGGTCGAACTGCTTGCTTTGACGGTACCCGAGTTGGAACATCCTTTCATCGTGACAACGCTGGATGCATTGCCATAGCCCAACAATCCGCCGCCGGCTGTCCAGGTAGAACCGCCCGTACATTCAATCGTTGCAGCGTTTGAACAACCTGTGAAATTGACGGTCCCGTCCGTCCAACCTATCAATCCCGCTACCTGATAGGTCCCCTTTATTGTGCCTGACGACACTTTTACATTTTCTATGTTTGTCGTGCCTGTCGCTTTGCCCGCCAATGCGGCATGCGACGTCGTGCCCAAAGTGGTCGCGCCAATACTTACGCTTGAGAATGTCAGATTCTTTATTGTCGCGCCGCTCAATGTCCCAAACAATCCCTTATATCCGGAACCGTTCAGTTTCATATTCGACAATGTTTTATTGTCGCCGTCAAGCGTCCCATTGAAAGTCTTTGTGCTGTCTCCCGCAGTCGTATAATCGTTTGAGCCGAAATCTATACTCGATCCGCTTGCGGGCACCACTTTGAAGTATACGCCCGAAAAGTTTTGTGCGCCTGACGGACAAGAGTTTGTGCCGTCAGTTCCGTTCACTTTGTGGCTCAATCTGTCAAAATCTGTGCGATTTGTCAACTGAAACGGAGAGGAAGAAGTCCCCGAGCCCGACCAAGCGCTGTAAAGTTTCAAACTTATATTATAAAATCCGCCGTCCAACGCACCGTCCGCAATATAGCCGAAAATCAACCTTATGCCGGTTGCCGTTTGCGGAATTTCCGTTGATGAGTTGAATTCCGCCGATCCGTTGGAATAAGTTCCGTTGCCGTTTGACCAACTGCCTTTCCACGCGTACGCGCTGCCTGACCAACTCGCCGAAGCACCCGATCGCGACCCGCTTATGAAGTTGACCGTCGGAGTGTCGTGTACGCCAACATAGTTTATTGCAATGCTGTTTTCATCATTGGTTCCGTCGTCAAAGTCGCTCTTTGCACTCACTTGCCAACTGACAATGCCCAGTTTCACCATATCGAGCAAAGTGCTTGAAAAATTGAATTGAATAAACGCGATGTGAGCTTGGTCACTGCCGCCCAGATCCGTAAACCCCCAACTGTTGCTCTCTTGGGTGTTTTTCCCGAAATTGGAAGCTCCTGTCGCAAGTTCTGTGTCAACGTTAAAATCAGAGGACAATAATGTGGAAGGCATCAATTCCGTGCCGGTTTTAGAAACGCTTGACTTTGACGTGGAAGTCACGCTTGAAGCCGTAAATGAAACCGAGTCCAAAAACATCGCTCTGACCGTGCTGGCAGTCCAGCGGTCGTCCGTTGAGCGGAAATGCGCGTAAATGTAAAAGCTTGTCCCGCCCTTGATGTATATGTAGTTGTTTGAATTTACAGTCGCGCTGGATGCGCTGTTGTACGATCCGCTGCCACCGTCAACTTTTCTGCTCGTAAGATCGTTGTTGAAGATCGGCGCGCTGCTGTTGTTGTAGGAAGTGTACGCCGTCATAATAGTCGCCATCGTGGACACGTTTGAACTGCCGCTGCCTC
>CANQZE010000051.1 GCA_947628255.1 uncultured Clostridia bacterium
TGCTCGATCTCAAGGGGGTATGGGCGTTGCTCGTCCCCGCTCTCATAGGCTCCGCTCTGAGCGCGTATTTTGCGACTAAAATCGACGGAGAGCTTTTGAAAAAACTGTTCGGATCTTTTCTCATCGCCGTCGCGACAATGTCACTTTTTACAAAAACGCTGAAAAAAACTTAAGAAAAATCTGAAAATTGGGTATTTACATTTCAATGTTTATCAGTTATAATTTGTATCAAGACGTTGTGCGTGTCGGCGCGCGTGCGTGACGCGACTCAACTTCGGCGATCTACATTCGTTTTTGTACGGGGCGCAACGCCTCTGCTATTAGGAGAGAAATATGGAAAAAATCGCAATTATCGACCTTGGCTCAAATTCCGCGAGACTCGTGCTTGTGAACGTGCTTGACGGCGGCTATTTTGTGGTGTTTGACGAACTCAAGGAGACTGTCAGACTGGGGCAGGATATGGACTGGGACGGGTTCATCAAACCTCAGCGCATCGCTCAGACGATCAAGACCCTCACGATGTTCAGACGCCTCTGCGACGCCAATCAGGTGGACAAGATCTTTGCGTTTGCGACAGCGGCGGTGCGCCGCGCGAAAAATCAAAAGAGTTTCCTTGACGAAGTCGCGATGACGTGCGGAATCAAGATCAAGGTTTTGAGCGTGGAGGAGCAGGCGATGCTCGTCTATCAAGGCGTCATAAACTCGATGGACATTCCAAAAGGATTCATAATGGAGATGGGCGGCGGCTCCACCAACCTCATCTATTACAATCGTCGCAACCTCATCAACTATGAGACGCTTCCTTTCGGCGCGGTCACGCTCACGGATCTGTTCAAGTCCGACGGGTCAACTCCGCAGGAGAGGGCGGCAAAGATAGAGGAATTTATCGGCGAACAGCTCAACAAGGTGACTTGGCTTGACAATGTGGAGCCGGACACCGCTTTTGTCGGCGTGGGAGGAAGTTTCCGCAACCTCGGCAGGATAAGCAGGATGATAAAGAAATATCCCTTCAATATGACCCACAATTACGAACTCAGCTCGGCGGAATTCGACAATATCTACGGGACCATCAAGAAGCTCGACCTCGACAGCACTATGAAGATCAAGGGGTTGTCCAGCGGCAGGGCGGACATCTTCCCGAGCGCGCTCGCGGTGATGAAGGCGGTCCTCAACAAGTTCGATTTCCCCAAGATCACGATAAGCGGTTGCGGGCTGAGAGAGGGCGCGATGTTCCGCTATGCTGTCCCCAGCATAATCGAAAGGCCTTTGAGCGACGTGCTTGGGCATTCGATATACACGCAGATGAAGTATTTCGACATCAACATTCCTCACGCGGAACACGTGTATGCGCTCAGCGTTCAGCTTTTCAAACAGCTCAAAGTGTTGCACAAGATGCCCAGAGCGTACGTCAAAGTCCTCAAAGTGGCGGCGTTGCTCCACGACAGCGGGATGCGCATCAAATATTACAACCATCAGCTGCACTCGCAATACATCATCCTCAACTCCAACCTTTACGGCGTGTCGCACAAGGATATCGTGCTTGCGTCCTTTGTGGCGGTGGGGCATAGGAAGGCGGAGTTCAATCGCGACGATCTGCTCAAATACAAGGATATGATCACGGCGGAGGATGCGGAGGCGATCAAAAAACTCAGCGTCATCCTGCGCATTGCGGAGAGCTTCGATCGCTCGCAGAGCGGCGTCGTAAAGAACATCAACTGCGACGTTCTCGGAGATTCCGTCATTGTCAAGACGGAAACGGAGTACGGCGCGGATTGCTCGCTCGAGATCAAGGACGCGATGAGCGCCTCGGGCGATTTCAAGATGGCGTACGGCAAGAATCTGGAAATTTTGTGATATGGACAAACGCTATGCAAGTGCCGCGCCCATATTGCTAGCGTCCGCTTCTCCGCGCAGGAGGGAATTGCTCGAGGGGTTGGGCATTGATTTCGAGGTGCGTCCGGCGGATATAGACGAGAGCGCGGACATACGCGATCCCGCAAAACTCGTCCGCGTCCTGTCAAGAAGGAAGGCGGAAGCCGTCTCTTCAGAAGGCGCGTGCGTGATAGGCAGCGACACGGCCGTGTATTGCCGCGGCAAGATCTACGGCAAACCCCACACGGAGGAAGGCGCGATAAAAATGCTGTCCGAGCTGAACGGAAAGTGGCACGCCGTGTTCACGGGAGTCACGGTGATATTCGGCGGCAAAGAGCGCACGTTTTGCGTGAAGTCGCGCGTGAAATTCAAACTTATGAGCGAGGACGACATCGAGAGTTACGTCCGCACAAAACGCCCTCTCGACAAGGCGGGCGCATACGGGATACAGGACGGCGAAGTCGTCGAAAAATACAGAGGGAGCTACTCCAACATCGTGGGATTGCCCCTCGAAGCGCTGATAAAAATAACAAAAAGGATCGGAGTCATCTATGGCGTCAATTGATCTGTCTATTGACTTGGGAAGCAAATTCATTACCATTTACCAGAGGGGAGTCGGGCTTGTGTTGCGTGAGCCCGCAATTGCCATTGCCTCCCGCAACAAGTCAAGGCTTGAGATCCGCGAGGCGGGTTTCCGCGCGCAGAATATTATGACGGGCGCCCTCGGCGGAGCAAAGGTCATCGCGCCCATCTGTGAAGGCATCGTGGTCGACGAGGAGATGACCGCCCAATTGCTCAAATACTTTTTGAACAAGATCTTGCCGCACGGCTTGATCAAACCGAGGGTGAGGGCGATAGTGTCAATATGCTCTTCGTCGTCGGGTTCGGATAGGCAGGCTGTGGAAAAGTGCTGTATCAAAGCGGGCATAAAGGAAGTGACTCTCGTTGAGTCTCCGCTCTCGCTGTTGTCCTACACGAGCAGCATAGGCGGGTTGTTTGTCGACATCGGCGGCGGCAAGACGGAAATCGCCGCGGTCACCAATCGCGGCATCATTAACGGTTGCACGGTGAATATTGCGGGAGACGCTTTCAACAACGCCATCATCGACTATATCGTGCGCAAATACGGCGTGAGGCTTGGCGAGTTCACGGTGGAACATCTCAAGACGTCCGCTCTCTCTTTCTACATCAACGACAACGCTAATTACGCCGTTTCGGGCGCCGCAAAGGACGCGGACGACGTCAAGGACGGCAGTCCGAGAAGCCTGTATGTGTCGGCGGGGGATCTGCTCGCCGCCGTGCAGGAGTTGGTGGACGACATCATCGAGGTGATAATGTCCGTGTTGGCGCAGACTCCGCCCGAACTTTCCGCGGAGATATTGCGCAAAGGCATCTTTGTGAGCGGCGGCTCTATGCACATTCCCGGCATCGTG
Organism: uncultured Clostridia bacterium; assembly: GCA_947628255.1. GTDB lineage: Bacteria > Bacillota > Clostridia > Christensenellales > CAG-917 > CAG-475. Next base: position 3,306 of record CANQZE010000051.1, read on the forward strand.
GATTATCTCGAGCAGGCACTGGAGCTTCCCGTCACGGTCCTCAAGGACGTGGATAACGCCGTGGCGATTGGCGGCGCGCGCTTCTTTGAGAACAAGGATATGCTGTCCGATATGCTTGGCGTCAAGCTCAATCTGCTCTGATTGCCAAAATTTTGCGGATTTCTACAAATTCAGCCCTAATTTTCGGGGCTGTATTTTTTATTATGTTCTTTATGAGACGCATCGTGATCACATCGGGAAAGGGCGGCGTGGGCAAGACCACAGTGACCGCGACGCTTGGAAGAGATCTCTCGTTTGCGGGGTTCAGAGTGGCTCTCGTGGACGCGGACGTCGGGCTTAACAACCTCGATGTCGTCACGGGAGTGGAAAGACGGGTCGTGTACGACTTGTGCGACGTGCTTGCGGGCAAATGCAGAGTTTTTCAGGCGCTCGTGCAGGACAGCGAGTCGGCTATGCGCATTCTGCCGTCCTCGCGAGGGAGCGACAGGGTGACCGCGCAGGCGTTTGCGCAAGTGGTGCGAAGTCTGAGCGGATTCGATTTTGTGTTGATAGATTGCCCCGCGGGCATAGAACACGGTTTTCATCGCGCCGTATCCGCGGCGGAAGAGGCGTTGGTGGTTGTCACTCCGTCCGCTTCCGCGATACGAGACGCGGACAAAGTCGTCGCTCTTTTGAGGAGCTATCCGCTCAAAGACATCTCCCTTGTCGTCAATCGCGTGCGACCTGACCTCGTAAGAAAGGGAGACGCGCTCTCGGCGGCGGAGATAAGCGGGCTAATGCGCGTGCCTGTCGTGGGAGTCATCCCCGACGACGACGCGGTGGGAGTGTATCAACAATTCGGCGGGCGCGCGGACAGCACCTATTCGGACAGAGCGTTCAAAGTGTTGGCGACGAACATCGCCGAGGGCAGAAAGGACCTCGTGGACGTGAGTTTCAAGCGTAGATCTCGCCGCGGAATACGCCGCATTTAGGCAAAAAGGAGACTTTATGAGATCGGACAGAGATATTTCAAGTCGAATGCGCGAGATGCTCGTGCAGGACAAGATTTTCATCCGCGAGGGCTTTTTGACCGCGATGAAGAGCGACCTCGGCAAACTGTTGGACGGCTATTTCGAGCTTGCTTCGCCGATCGGCGTGGCGATAGACCGCGAGTGCGACGGAGCGGCGTACACGGTGCGCGTCACTTTTGCCGCGTCAAATTTGCGCAGTTTCGACACGACGTTGGACATCAAACGATTTTGAGTCCGCGCGGGCAAAAAGCGGCGTTTGAACGGTTGAAAATTTTCAGGCATATATCCCGAACGTCGCGCATAGGCTTTATGCGAGGTGACTTATGGAGTATGATGAAAACAAAAAGCTCGAAGTTGAAATAAGCGAAAACGAATTTGTCGAAAACCGCGTCGAAAAAAAGCGCGAGAGAAAGAAATCGGGACTTGACGCCTTGGACATCGCGATCATCCCCATCGTCATCGGCGTGTTCGTGTCGCTCGGATTTCTGTTTGCCAACCTCTTCAAGGCGACGGCGGCAGTGGACGCCCTCAATTCGCTTGTGGGAATGATCGGCGCCTGAGCGGCAGATGAAATTCAAAATAAATCCGCTGTTTTTTGTGTTTGTCCTTGCGCTGGTGCTGTTCGGACAGGCATTGAATTTCGCGTGGACGCTCGTCGCGCTCGCGCTTCACGAAGCGGCGCACGCGGCGGCGGCTCGGCTGAGGGGCTACAAGGTGAAGCAGATCGTGCTTTTGCCTTACGGCGCAATGATGAGCCTCGGCGAGAGTTTCGATCCGACTTCCGCCGTGTTGATCGGGCTTGCGGGGCCTTTGACCAACGGGATCGTCGCCCTTGCGCTGTTGGGGCTTTGGTGGCTTTTCCCCGCAATTTATCCGTTTACAATACCGTTTTTGGCGGCGAATGTTTCGCTTTGTCTGTTCAATTTGTTGCCCGCCTACCCGCTTGACGGGGCGAGAGTGACGCTGGGATTGTGCAAAAACAAGTTGCGCGCGATCAGAGGATTGCAGGCGGCGGGAGTGGCGCTGAGTTTGGCGTTTTTCGGGCTTTTCGTCGCGTCGTGCTTTTTTGAAATGAACGTCTCGCTTGGGATAATCGCGGTGTTTTTGTTTTACGGAGCGGCGTTCGGCTCTCGCGAGGAGATGTACGTGAGCGTGCTTGACGGCGCAAGCAAAAACTTCGCTCTCGGAGTTGAGCAAAAGAGGGTGAAGATCTCCGATAGCGCGCCCATCGTGAGGCTGTATCATCACGTCGGTTCGCACAGCGAGACCACTTTCGAGATCGTGTCCGAGAGCGGCGCAAAGGTGGGCGAACTCAGCGAGGAGGACCTCAAAAAATTGGCGCTTGGCAACAGGCTGTCGACGTCCGTATCGGACGCGATGAGCGGACGTGGCAAAAAGCGTCCCGCAAAAATAAGGCGAAAAACGCTTTGATTTGCGCTCGCAAAAAGCGTACGTTTGCAAAAATCCCGAATTTTTGAAAAATCGCAAAGAATTATTTGAAAAATTGTGAAAATATCGGCGTATTTTCGCTATGTCCGCGCGCGGTTTGACTTTTGCGCGGTTTTATTATAAAATAAATGCTCAACACAAATTGCGCGCAAGCGCGGGGGAGAGAGGTATGAAATTTGTCGGTGTAGACATCGGTGGAATGAGCGTAAAGGTCGGCATCGTCGACGAAAACGGAACCATACTCGTCAAGAGGACGGCGACTTGCCATCCCGAGCGTCCCGACAGCGAGATCGTCGCGGAGATCGCTGCGTTGATCGGCGACGTCATAAGCGAAGCGGGAGTGCGCAAACGCGACCTCGCGGGGATAGGCGTCGGATGCCCCGGCTCCGTGTATGACGAGAAGGGGATCGTGCGTTACAGCTGCAACATCAATTTCCGCAACACTCCGCTCGCCGCGGGCATCGCGGATCTTGTGGGCATCGGACACGTCAAACTCAGCAACGACGCAAATTGCGCTGCGCTTGGCGAGACTCTCTTCGGCGCGGGCAAGGGCGCGAAAAACAGCGTTATGGTGACGCTTGGGACCGGCGTGGGCACGGGCATCGTCGTGGACGGCAGGTTGCTCACGGGCAATCGCTCGGCGGGCGCGGAAGGCGGCCATATGCAGATCGACATTGGCGGCAGAGAGTGCGGGTGCGGCAAAAAGGGTCACTATGAGGCGTATGCTTCGGCGACGGCGCTCATCGCCGAGACGGAGGAGGCGTGCCGCAAATACCCCGAAAGTTTGCTCGCGCATACCGCAAAACAGTGCGGAGTGGATGGCAAAACGGCTTTCGCCGTCGCGAAATGCGGCTGTCCCGTCGCGCAAAAAGTCGTCAAAAAATACATCAAATATGTGGGAATGGGGCTTGTCAGCTTCGCCAACATCTTCTATCCCGAGGTCATCATCGTCGGCGGAGGGATATCAAACGAGGGCGACGCGCTGATCAAGCCTTTGCAGAGATACGTTTCGCGCGGAGTTTACGGCGCGGAATACAACCCGAAGATCAAAGTCGTCGCGGCAAGTCTGAAGAACGACGCGGGCATAGTGGGCGCGGCGGCGCTGTGTATGTGACGGCGCGAAGCGCGCAAAATTGAAAGTATGACGGATCTTGCATCGAAATTCGAAAAACTGCTGCCGAGCGTTGAAAAACCCGCGCGCTATTCGGGCGGAGAGTGGAACACTCCCGATATGACCCGCGAGGCGCGCGGAGATATGTGCTTTTGCTTTCCCGATCTCTATGAAATTGGGATGAGCAACCTCGGCGTGCAGATCCTGTACGACGTCGTAAATTCCGCTCCCGGGTTCAGGGCGGAGCGCTGTTTTGCGCCCGCTCTCGATATGGCGCAAAAGTTGAGGCAAAACGGCGTCCCTCTGCTCTCGATAGAGACAAAAAAACCGCTCAAAGACTTCACCGTCGTCGGGTTTTCCATCGGATTCGAACTGCTCTACACAAACGTGCTGTATATGATGGATCTCGCGGGGATCGCCTTCCGCGCGAAGGACAGGGAAGAGAGCGCGCCCATTGTGATCGCGGGCGGGCCTTGCTCCGTCAATCCCGAGCCGTTCGCGCCGTTTTTCGACGCTATCGTGTGCGGAGAGGGCGAGGAGGCGGACCTCGAACTGTTGCGACGCGTGACCGATGGCAGAGAAAAAGGGCTGAGTCGAGCGGATATTTTGCAGAGCATAGCGGATATCGAGGGCGTCTATGTCCCCTCGCTCAAGCGCGAAGGTTATCGCGTGAGCAAAGCCGTGGTGAAAGATTTCGAAAACGCTCCGTACATCTCTAAGCCGCTCGTCCCAAACATCGAGAGCGTTCACGACAGAGCCACGTTGGAGCTGTATCGCGGTTGCGCGAGCGGATGTCGCTTTTGTCAGGCGGGGTTTTGGTATCGCCCGATAAGGGAGAGGAGCGCGGCAAGATGCGCCGCCCTCGCAAAGGATATGCTCAAAAGCACGGGATTCGGCGAGCTGAGCTTGTGTTCGCTTTCCACAAGCGATTATAGTGAGCTTGAGACGCTTGAAAACGACCTCAGCGCCTATTGCCGCGAGAGAGGGATCACGATGGCTCTTCCCAGCTTGCGCATAAGCTCGTTCAAGCCCGATATGGCAAAGGATTCCCGCAAAAGTTCGCTCACCTTCGCGCCCGAGGCAGGCACGCAAAGATTGCGCGACGTCATCAACAAGAACGTCAGCGAGGCGGAGATCGACAAAATTTCCGTCGCCTTCGAGGCGGGATACGACAGCGTAAAACTGTATTTTATGATGGGGCTTCCCACGGAGACGGACGAGGATATCGCGGGCATTGCCGAGATCTGCAAACGCCTCAAAAACCTCTATTGGGAAAAGCGGCGCAAGCGGGGGTTGAACATCTCCGTGAGTTGCGCGGTGTTCATCCCAAAGCCCTGCACGCCCTTCCAGTGGGAGGCGCAGATCTCCCTCGAAGAGATGAAGCGCAGGCAATATTATCTGAGAGGATTGCTCCGCGAGATCAAAGGCGTGAATTTTTCTTGGCACGGCGCGGAGACATCTGTGCTTGAAGCGGCGCTCGCAAGAGGAGACAGTCGGCTTGCGGACGTGATCGAGGACGCGTATAGAGCGGGAGCTTGCTTCGACGGCTGGTCGGAACACTTCAAATGGGAAGTGTGGCAGGCGGCGTTTGAAGGTCGCGGACTCAAGATGGAAGAGTTCACGCGCGGGAGAAGCCCCGAGGAAGTTTTGCCCTGGGATTTCATCGATACGGGCGTGGACAAAAAATATTTGGCGAAGGAAAGAGAGTTGGCATATGCGGGCGTAACCACCAAAAATTGCCGCGAGGGTTGCAACGGTTGCGGCGCGCTGAAAAAGGGGAGGTGTAGCATC
>CANQZE010000052.1 GCA_947628255.1 uncultured Clostridia bacterium
GAAGAGGCGAGGAAACTTGTCGATCTCAACCTCGATTACGACGAGGACGCGGTGCTTGTCAGCGGCAAGGACGAGGAGGTCAAAGCGGCATACGCAAGTCAGCTCGCCAAAGAGAGATTGGAGATGTTTGCCCAGATCATAGGCGGGATACTCTCGTCCCGCGAGGATATGCCGCCGTACGCCGCGATCTATCTGACGGGCGAGGGCATAGGCTCTATGCGCGGCGCGAAGAAGTATCTCGGCGAGTTGCTCGGCAGGAATATCGAGCTTATCACATCCAAACTTCCCGGCTTTGTGAAGCCGGAAGACAGTTCGAAGGCGTCTCTTCTCGTTATGGCGGATTCGCTCTCGAAAACTACCGTAGCAAGTTTTTTCAAAAGGATTTTCGGAGGTAAAAAATGATGATGGACGATATGGAGTACGGAATGCAAAATTTCGGTTCGGATACATATCAAGATACTTATCAAACTGACATCGAGCAGATCGAAGAGCAACAGGAGTCGCCAAAATACGGCCCCGTCTCTCCCAAGATAAAGGGCAAAGCGAACATCGTGGTCCTAGGCATCGGCGGAGGCGGTTGCAACGCCGTCAACAATATGGTGAAAAAGAACATCACCAGCGCGACCTTTGTCGTGATGAACACGGATTTGCAGGCGCTCAATATGTCGCCCGTCCCGGACAGTTGCAAAATTCAGATCGGCGAAAACACGACGCAAGGGCTTGGCGCAGGTTCGGATCCCGAGGTCGGCAAGCAAGCCGCCGAAGAGTCAAGCGAGCGCATCAAAGCCGCGTTGCAAGGCATAGATCTGCTTTTCATCACTGCGGGTATGGGCGGTGGCACCGGCACGGGCGCCGCGCCTATCGTCGCGAAGATCGCGCAGGATCTCGGCATCCTCACGGTGGGCGTCGTCACAAAGCCCTTCGTGTTTGAAGGAGTGCCGCGTATGCGCAACGCGGACGAGGGCATAAAGAAGCTCAAACAGTATGTCGACACACTGCTTGTCATACCCAATCAAAAGCTCACGACCGTCTTTGGCGACAACAAGAAAATGCCTATCACGCAGGCGTTTGCGTATGCGGACGACATCTTGAGGCAGGGCATTCAAGGCGTGAGCGACGTCATCGTCAATCCCGGACTTATCAATCTGGATTTTGCGGACGTCAAGACCATTCTCTCCAAGAAGGGGCTTGCGCATATGGGGATCGGCTTCGGCAAGGGCGAGAAGCGCGTTATGGACGCTGTGCGCGGCGCTATATATTGCCCGTTGCTTGAAAACGATATCGAGGGCGCGACGGCGTTGCTCATCAACATCATAGGCGGCGACGATATGACCATCGCGGAAGTCGAAGAGGCCTGTATGATCGTCAATCAAGTTACGGATCCGAACGCGAACATAATCTTCGGCACCGCAACAAGACCCGAGTCGCAGGGGATCGAGATCACGATCATCGCAACCGGATTCTCCGAGCAAAAGGGTACTCCCGCAAAGAACTTCTCCAACGCTCCATACGGTCAGCAGGACGGCGCTCAGGGCGTGCGCCCGATAGGTGCGCAGACGCCTCAATCGGAACCGTTTGCAAGAGGAGGGGGATTCGGCGCATATCCGCCGTTCGGCACACCACAGCCGCAGGCTCCCGCAAAACCGATGCAGACCCCTCCGTCGGCGTCGATACCCAACTCCATCGTTGACGTCCCTCAAAGGAAAGTCCCGATGTTTATGCGCAAGATCAAGGACAACGAAAACGACGACAAACAATGATAGATATCGCCTTCGGCGAACAATTTGAATGATAACGAGAAAAAGCGCTACAAGCGCTTTTTCATTTTCGCTATAAAATCAAAATTTTTAGATTGACACGTTTAGATATTCGGATATTGCAAAATTTTCCTCGACAAAAACGGAATGATTGCTCGCTTGAAAGGCTGTATCATTTGCGATATGAACGTGTACATAGAGCTTGTGATCTTCAACAATTTTGCCGTCGATCTTATGCTCGAAGTTTGCACTTTGACTCTCAAGCGGCTCAAGATCGGCAAGTTGAGATGCGTGTTGGGAGCGGCGATCGGCGCGGCGTTTGCGACGCTGTATCCGCTTGCACCCGTATGGGGCAAGGCGCTCATACGCGCGCTGCTTGCGCCGCTTATCACGTTGATATTTTATGCGCCGAAAAAGGGAAAACTCTCCGCAAGGGCGGGCGATATTGTCGGCGCGTGTATGATTTTTGCAGCGCTGACATTCCTTACGGGCGGAGTCGCGACGGGAGCGTCGTATCTGTCGGGCGTTGACGTAAATTCCTATGCCGCGCTGGGATTTGTCGCGTTGGGGGTCACGGCGTGCGTGCTTGCGGCAAGGCTCATTGCCTTCAAACGCAGTTCCACGCGCGGGGATATTCGCGACGCCTACATCTGTCGCGGAGGCAAGAAGATCCCTTGCAAAGCGCTTTGCGACAGCGGCAATCTGCTTGTAGATCCGTTGAGCGGACTGCCCGTCGTGATAATTTCGGATGAGATGTCCAAGGCGCTCGGCGATATGAAAAAGGCGGGGAGCATCGATGTGAACACCGTGGGAGGAAACAACACTTTGCCTCTTGTAAAGCTGGATTGCGTGGAATTGGACGGCGCTCGTCTCAAAGCGTTGGGGGCGGTCAGCGCGTCTCCGATGGGCGGATTTGACGTGATATTGCAAGCCACAATGTTTTGAAAAGTCAAAAACAGGCATTCTGTTCGATTGAATTTTTGAGGAGGGGTTATGAAGATCAAACTGAGAGAGCTTTGGCAAAAAATTTTGAATTGGCTCGGCATAAAAAGCGAGTCGACGGTCAATTATATTTCGGCGGGCAACAGTCTGCCGTCTCCCCTCACCGCGGAAGAGGAGAGCGAGACTGTCCGAAGATATCTCGCGGGAGACGAACAGGCGAGGTTGACGTTGATAGAGCGCAATCTCAGGCTTGTCGTGTACATCGCAAAGCGATTTGACAACACGGGGATAGATATGGACGATCTTGTGTCGATTGGCACGATAGGGTTGATAAAGGCGGTTTCGGGATACAATCCCGACAAGAACATCAAACTTGCCACATTCGCCTCGCGCTGTATCGAGAACGAGATCCTGATGCACATCAGAAAAACGGGACGCACTCGCACGGAACTCTCGCTTGACGAGCCGCTCAACGTGGACTTCGAGGGCAATATGTTGCTTCTCAGCGACGTGCTTGGGACGGATCCGGATTGTGTGTACAGCGACGTCGAAGGCAGCGCGGAGAAGGAGATGCTTCGCGAATCTCTCGAGAGGTTGCCTGAGCGCGAGCGGCAGATATTGTCTTTGCGCTTCGGATTGTACGGCAAGGAGGAGATGACTCAAAAGGAGATCGCCGATATGATGGGCATCTCGCAATCCTACATATCCCGCCTCGAGAAAAAGATCGTGGATACTCTCAGAAAGAACCTCGAACAGTTGGGATGAGCGATAAACAAATAAATTTTTTGAAATCTGCACATAGAACTCAAAAATAGGCAAATAATGTAAAAAGCGTCTCTACATATCAACGGAGGTGCTTTTTTATGGGCAGAGTTACGATATGCGGACTTGACACGTCCACGTTGCCGAGGCTCAATTCGACTGAGTGCGACGCGTTGCTCAAACGTATCAATGAAGGCGACAGCGAGGCGCGAGATCTGTTTTTGCGCGCGAATATGCGGCTGGTGCTGTCCTGCGTGGGACGCTTTTCGAAGTCGCAGGAGAGCGCGGACGATCTTTTCCAAGTGGGAATGGTTGGATTGCTCAAAGCGCTCAACAATTTCGATTCCTCACTCGACGTCAGATTTTCCACGTACGCGGTGCCGATGATCCTCGGCGAGATAAAGCGGGCGTTGCGCGACAAAACGACGATAAAAGTCTCGCGCAGTATGCGCGACACGGCATATAGGGCGCTCAAAGCGCGCGAAAAAATGGTGGAAGAGGGCAAAGAAGATCCCGATATTATGGAAATATCCGCCGAAATCGGCGTTCCCATCAGAGAGGTGGCGTGCGCGCTCGACGCGGTCAGCGAACCGATATCTTTTTACGAACCCGTGTTCAGCGACGGCGAGGACAGTCTCGAACTCGTGGACCAGCTTGCGGACAGCAAGGAAACAAGCGACAATTGGTCGGAGAGATTGGCGCTTCACGAGGCGCTGAAAAATGTACCCGAGCGCGAGCTTGAGGTGATAAAACTGCGCTATTTCGACGGAAAGACTCAAGTGGAGATAAGCAAACTTGTGGGAATATCGCAGGCGCAAGTATCCCGCCTTGAAAAAAACGCGCTCGCGCGCATAAAAGAAGATTTGATGTGATCTTGACGGATTGCGCTTTTATTCCGCGTGGTAGTAGGTTTGCGCCGAGGACTGTTCTCCCTGCGGGCGGGCGTCTGATTGTTCCGCGCGATACATCGGTTCGGCGGGAATGCTGTAGGCTTGCGCGGTATATTCCTCGTCAGCGGCGGGTTGGTATTGCGCCGAGTACGCCGCTTGCTGAGGCGGGGCATAGTTTGTTTGAGGAGTCGCTTGGGAATATGCGGTCTGAGATCTCGGCGGGGCGGCGCAGGCGCTAGCCATATTCCCGACGACGTCCGTCAGAATGACGTCGGAGCCTATGCGCACGATCCTGTTGAATGGGATTATCAGGTTTTCAGAGGACGTGAGGCTTTTGAACAAACTCTTTTTGCCGGGTACGACGATGGCGTTGATCCCGCCGCAGTTGTTGAAGATCAGATCGCACACGTGTCCCAATTCGCGCCCGTCGCAGACGTTTATCACGGCTTTTTTTGTAAATTCCGAAAAAGTGTATTGTTTGGAGTTCATACTTCGATTATATTTTTTGCGCTTCGCGAATATGCAGTTGAAGGGAAAATTTTCCTCAAAAATCTCAAAACCCGCGCAATACTTCCTCAAAATGAGCAAATTTCCAACGAGTTCTTTACATTTTTCGTTGTTGGTGATATAATTTTGTCATCAAAAAAATTCAGAGGGTTCTTATGAGATGTATATATTGTGGCTGTCTGGAGAGCAAAGTCGTCGACTCAAGGCAGAATGAGGACGGCACGTCCATCCGCCGTCGCCGCGAGTGTATGCGTTGCGGCAAACGCTTCACGACGTACGAGACGGTCGAAAGCACTCCGATTATGGTCATCAAAAAGGACGGGAGCAGGCAGGCCTTCGACATCGCGAAGGTCAAGACGGGAATTATGAAGGCGTGCGAAAAGCGTCCCATCTCCATCAACGTCATAGACAAACTTGTGAGCGACATCCAACACGACATCAACAACTCTCTCGAGCAGGAGATATATTCGAGCTACATCGGCGAGTTGGTTATGGAAGGCCTCAAAAATATTGACGAGGTCGCCTATGTGCGCTATGCGTCCGTGCATCGCCAATTCCGCGACATCAACACGCTGCTTGACGAGATCGAGGGGCTTGTCAAAGTCAAAGCCGCAAACAAAAAAGAGGAAGATCCCGAAAATTGACGGAAACTTTTCTTCCGCGCGACGCCGATTTGAAGCGCCGCGTTTTTATTTTAGCGGGGTAGGCGCAGCAGCTGATTGACGGGCGATCAAAGCCTCAGATCTTCCTTTGATATCTGTTCCTTAATTTTTTCCAGCGCCTTTTTCTCGATCCGCGAGACGTACGACCTCGATATCTTGAATTTGTCCGCGACTTCCCGTTGAGTCAGCGCGCCGACGCCGCCGATGCCGTAGCGCAGTCTTATAATGGCGTACTCGCGATCGTCCAAAGTCTCTCTTGTTATCGCGAGCAATCTCTCCATAAGGATGTGATTTTCAACGTCGTCGATCACAGAGCAGTCGTCTGAGAGCATATCCATTATGGTCAGCTCGTTGCCGTCCTTGTCCACGCCGATAGGCTCGTTGATTGAGACGTTTCCGCGATGTTTTTTGGACGTGCGCATTGTCATCAGGATCTCGTTTTCTATGCATCTCGAGGCATATGTCGCAAGTTGAGTGCCTTTGTCGGGGGAGAAGCTGTCGATCGCCTTGATGAGACCTATGGAGCCTATCGAGATAAGCTCGTCGTTGTCGCCGTAATTGGAGTATTTTTTGGCGATATGCGCAACAAGTCTCAGATTGTGTTTGACAAGCACCTCTTTCGCGTCGGCGTCTCCCGCAAGCGCCTTGTCGATGTATTCGCGCTCTTTCTCCTTGGAGAGCGGCTTCGGAAAGGAGCTTTTTGACGTCACATAGGAAGAAAATATGATAAGATTTTTCAGCAGTAACAAAAGACTTTCCAAAGCCATTCAAGCCCTCCCAAGTTCTAATATTTTATGCCCGAGATTTCAAAAATTGACAGTTTTCGACAAATTTTCGCTCGCAACCCGATGTGCAAAGAGCAAAGCTCGGACGCCTCGGAAGAGATGATCTCGCGATTTTAGCCATCAAATATCCCGCTTCGTGAAAGCAAGCGCAAGCGCGAAAATTTTTTGTTGACAGATCTCGAAAACGGGCTTATAATTCGACAGGTTGCAAGAGGATATAATAAATCAATAGGATATAATATATTTATAAATATCCGCTTGCGGTCGAACCACAGAAATTTCGGAGAAGTATATGAAAAAATTCGACATTTGCATTGTTGGCGCGGGACCTGCGGGCATCTTCACTGCGATCGAGCTTTTGAAGAACGGCTCAAAAGCCTCTATATGTATCATCGAGAAGGGTCAGCCCATCGAGAGGAGAGCCTGTCCCAAAACTAAGGGCGGGGAGTGTAGAAATTGCAAGCCTTATTGCCACATAACCACGGGATTTTCGGGCGCGGGCGCGTTTTCGGACGGCAAATTGTCCCTGAGCTATGAGGTGGGCGGAGAGCTTCCTCAGCTCATCGGCGAGCAAAAAGCGCAGGATCTCATCGACTATACGGACGGAATATATCTTCAATTCGGCGCGGACGAACACGTCGAAGGCCTCGGCAATGACGCAAAAGTCAAGGAGATCCGCAAAAAAGCCATCAAGGCGGGCTTGAAACTTGTCGACTGTCCCATCCGCCATCTCGGCACAGAAAAGGCGCAGGAGCTGTATCTTTCCATAGAGAATTATCTGAGATCGCACGGCGTCGAGCTTATCTTCGGCAGGCAATGCGACAACATAATTTTGGACGGCGACGTCTGCAAGGGCGTCTACATCGAGGACAGCAAGGGACAAAACAAGGAAGAGATTTTTGCGGACAAGACCATCATCGCCACAGGAAGGCGCGGCGCGGAGTGGCTGGAGAAGATCTGCGCGGAACACAACATCGCCCACGCTCCCGGCGTCGTGGACATCGGCGTCAGAGTGGAAGTGCGCAACGAGATTATGGAAGAGATCAACTCCGTGCTTTACGAGAGCAAGCTGATCGGCTATCCGGAACCCTTCAAAAACAAGGTGCGCATATTCTGCCAAAATCCCGGCGGCTTCGTCTCGCAGGAGAACTATGACAACGATCTCGCGGTCGTCAACGGACACAGCTACAAGGAGAAGAAGAGCGACAACACAAATCTCGCCATTCTCTGCTCGCATTCCTTTACGGAACCCTTCAAACAGCCCATCGAGTACGCGCAGAAAGTCGGCGAACTCACAAATATGCTTGGGGCGGGCAAGATATTGGTGCAACGTTACGGCGATATTTTGAACGGCAAACGCACTTGGCAAAAGGAACTCAGCTTTTCAAACGTTCGTCCCACGCTCAAAGACGCCGTCGCGGGGGACATCACTGCGGCAATGCCGTACAGAGCGATGCTCAACATCATCAACTTCATTCAGGCGGTGGATCAAGTCGTGCCGGGATTTGCGGGGTACGAGACGTTGCTTTACAGCCCCGAGCTGAAATTTTATTCGAACAAGATCAAGATGGACGAGCGCCTCAACACGTCCATCAAAGGATTGCATTGCCTCGGCGACAGCAGCGGCTGGACTCGCGGTTTGATGATGGCGTCCGTGATGGGCGTGCTTATGGCGCGCAACCTTCTCGGCATAGACAACTGATAATTTATGTTTTGACGGCAGACCTTCGGGTCTGCTTTTTCTTTGTCGAAAATCCGAATGTCGCCTTCGACAACTTTGAAAATCCAATAATTTACTTGTAAAAATCTCCGCCGTTCGCAAATGCTATGACTATGCGAAATACTGTGGAGAAAAATGTGACAAAAGGGTGCAGAGTCGCGTGGATCGCAGTCGTGTGCGCGGCGGTGATCCTCGCGTTTTTGCTACCTTTGAGTATAGGACGGGCAGGCGCGTCGGCGGTAGCGGACGTCTCGAGCGCCAAAATTTTCACTGCTTCCTGCGCGCAGCCTGTCCGCGGAGATTATGTGCATATCGGCGGCGTACCCATCGGAATATCGATAGGCGCGGACGGATTGATCGTGGAGGGACAGAGCGGAGTTCCCTCAGAGAGAGGCGAGGTGTTTCCCGCATCTCAAAGCGGCGTCGTCAAGGGAGACGTCATCGTAGCTCTCAACGGAGAGAAGATAAACTCGCTCTACATCCTCAAGCGCACGCTGGAAAATGTGGACGGCGAAGTCTCGC
>CANQZE010000053.1 GCA_947628255.1 uncultured Clostridia bacterium
GATGTCGTCGCCCAGCAAGCCGTACTCTCTGGACTGCGCGATGGCTATCTTCAGCCTTTCGACCGCGATGGGATACTCCGCGCGCACATATATGTAGCCTTGATGAGAACCGATCGCATAGCCCGCTATGGTCATAGCCTCAAGCACCGCGTGAGGATCGCCCTCAAGCACGGATCTGTCCATAAACGCGCCCGGGTCGCCCTCGTCGGCGTTGCAACATACGTATTTTATGTCATTGACCTGATTTTTTGCAAACTGCCATTTTCTTCCTGTGGGGAAGCCTGCGCCGCCTCTGCCGCGAAGCCCCGACGCGGAAACGATGTCGATGATCTGTTGCGGATCATACTCCGTCAAGCACTTGATGAGCGCCTGATAGCCGTCGCGAGCGATATATTCGTCGATCTTTTCGGGATTGATCACGCCGCAGTTGTGGAGCGCGACGCGGGTCTGCTTTTTGTAGAAGTTGGTCTCGGCAAGCGAATGCACCGCTTTGTTTCCGAGCGCCTTCTCGTGATAGAGCAATCTTTCGACAAGTCTGCCCTTGACGATATGCTCCTCGATGATCTCGGGGACGTCCTCAACCGTGACGCAGCTGTAAAACGCTCCCTCGGGATAGATGATGATGATGGGACCGACCGCGCAGAGTCCGAAGCAACCCGTGCCTACAACGCATACGTCCTTGTCAAGCCCTTTGGCTTTGATCTGCTCTTCGAAAGCCTCGCGGATCTTGCCGCTGTTGTTGGAGTGGCAACCTGTTCCTCCGCAAACCAATATGTGAGTTCTGTACATTTTCTCCTCCCTCTTACTTTGCGAGTTTTTTGATTATTTCAACCGCCTTGTTTGCGGTCACATTTTTGTAGATCTCTTTCTCTTTGCCCGGGACGTGGACTTCGATCATAGGCTCGTCCTTGCAGTCGCCCATACAGCCCGTCCTCGTGACGCGGACGCCCTTGAGTTCATTCTCCTCGACATAGTCGACCAAAGCGTTGAACACTTCGCGCGCGCCGGCTGCGATCCCGCAAGTACCCATACCGACGATGATGTGTATCTCCTTTTCGGCGTCCACATTGTCACGCAGAATGATCTGGGATTGCATCTCCTTTCTGATTGCCATAATATCGGCGATACTCTTCTTCATAACATTGCTCCTTATCTTAAATTTTCATTTACATATTTTTTGATCGCTACGATCGCTCTAGGGTCGCAGATCGACATTCCGCCAAGCTCTCTTCTGACGCGCGCAGTGCGAAGCCTCAGCCTCTTTCCCCCTATGCGCGCTTTCAAATCGAAGTCGCTCCCGTCATCCGCGATCGCCGCAAGCGACGCCGCGATATCTCCCGCTTTTGCGCCCTTGACTGTCAGCGTAACTTTTGTCCCTTTCCCCTCTTTCGAGCGAATTTTGAGACTTCCTCCCGACTGTCCTGCGGCTTGAGCGAGCCTGTACAGCCCGAGTCCGTTGCCACCCTTGCCCGAGAACCCCGGGTCAAGCGCCTTCGCCAGCGTGGCCTTGTCCATCCCCGAGCCGTTGTCCCGCACTTCGAGCCTCGACGTCCGCCCCGCTTTCAGCCTTATCGCGACGAGGGTCGCGCCGGCGTCGAGCGAATTTACGGCGAGTTCGAGCATAGCGAGAGACAGGTCCATCAAAGCGCTCTGTATTTTGCGACTATATCGGGAACGTCCTTGACTGTGAGCTTGCCGTACACGTCCTTGTTGACCGTCATAACGGGAGCAAGACCGCAGCAACCTACGCAACGCGTGGAACCGATGGAAAATTTTCCGTCCGAAGACGTCTCGCCGTCTTTCATCCCGAGGCACTCCTCGAGCTTGGCGACGATATCGCCGGAACCTTTGACATAGCACGCCGTACCAAGGCAAACGCCAAACGCATATTCGCCCTTTGGATTGAGCGTGAACTGCGAATAGAATGTCGCCACGCCAAAGACCTCTTCAAGCGAAACGCCCATATAATCGGCGATGATCTGTTGCACTTCGATGGGAAGATAGCCATAGATCGCCTGCGCTTGCTGAAGCGCCGTCATAACGCTGGGATGCTCGGACGACCTGATCTCCATCAAAGTGTCTCTCAATTGCTGTTCCTGTTCTTTGGTGCCCTTAAAGGCGACAGTTGTGAGTTTTATTCTCGACATATTATCCTCCAATTGATAAACTCTACATATTCTAACACAAACGAAAATTTGTTGCAAGGGAAAATATGCGATAAATTAAATTTATGTATAATAAAATTCTGTAAAATATAAGTAACAAAAAAATATGCGCAAACGCGCACATTTCGAGCCTGCCGCCGTGAGACGCTCGCGAACATTTTTGACGTCGCAAAAGACGTTGCCCACCGTCCGCGTCGCCGCGCGGCGGCGCGGCGATCATATCGACAAATTTTATTTAGAAATCGCCGAAAAACAGGTTGTCTAAACGTCCGAATCACTCTCCGAACTTCAAAGGGAGCCGTCTCTTGTGAGCGCTTGCGGCATACATCTTTTCGATCTTGGCTCTTGTCTCGGGAGAGACTTCTCCGCCGCGCAGATAGGCGTCGACGTCGCTGTACTTGACTCCCATCTCCTGCTCGTCGGTCTGCCCTTGATACAGCCCCGCGGAAGGCGCCTTTTTGATCACGTTCGACGGGCATCCGAGAAATTCCAGATGCTCGTATATCTCGCCAACGGTGAGATCCGCGATGGGATTGAAATCGTAAGCGCCGTCTCCCCACTTGGTGAAATATCCTAGAGTCGCCTCGTCAAGGTTCCCCGTGCATGCAACAAGATAGCCGCGAGCCTGCCCGAGGGCGTACAGCGTGGTCATTCTGAGGCGGGGATTGACGTTGATGCCCGCCATATGCACGGCGCGCTCATCTCCGCAGAGGTTGTCGCCCAGCGCGCTCACAAACGCGTTTTTCACATCCGTGAGGTCAACCTCGATCTGTTCTATGCCGAATCGCTTGCCGACTGCGATCGCGTCGGTCGGAGCCGTAATTTTGTTTGGAGCCGCACGGCATAATGACGCCCAAAACGTTGTCCGTCGCCATCTTGCAAAGTATGCTCACAAGCGAGCAATCCTTGCCGCCGCTGTTGCCGTAGATGATGCCCTTCGCACCGCTTGACACAAGCAGATCGCGGATCCATTTGACTCTTGAGTTGACAGAGGCTTGAATATCCATAGTTTACGCTCCTCGATATAATGATGATATATTATAGACCTCCTCGCGGCGATTTGCAAAATATTTTTTGAAGATAGAGACCTCAAAAATCAAATTTTTTGAAGCGCGAGGACGATTTCAAACGATTTTTCGGAAAATCTCATAAAAAAATTACAAAAAATCACCAAATTTTAACAAATTTACTATTGAAATATGGATTTGGGAGTTATATAATATAATCATCAAAATAAACCTCAAAAGGAGAAACTTTATGAGAAAAGCATTTATTTGCCCCACAAAGTATGTCCAAGGCGAGGATGAACTCCTCAACCTCGGATATTTCGTCAGAACTTTCGGTAAGAAAGCGCTGCTTATTGCAGATCCGTTCGCGCTCAATCTCGTCAAAGAGAAACTCGAAGCGACTCAAGCAAAATTCGGCGTTGAGTTCATTCCGAGCGGCGATCTTTTCAAGGGCGAGTGCTCCCGCAATGCGGTGAAAGCTCTTCAGGATTTCGCAAAAGCCAACAAGTGCTCCTGCACGATCGGCCTCGGCGGCGGCAAAGCGATCGACACGTCCAAATGCGTTGCGGCAGGCAACAATCTGATCATCTGCCCCACCATCGCGGCGACGGACGCTCCCACATCGCACTCCGCAGTTCTCTACACGGACGACCATCACTTTGACGACTATGCCTATTTCAGACAGAGTCCCAGCGTCGTTCTCATCGACACGAAGGTCATCGCAAACGCTCCCACGCGCTTCCTCGTCAGCGGAATGGGCGACGCGCTTTCCACATATTTCGAGGCGAGAGCAAACGTTCGTTCCTGCTCCAACGTCAATGCGGGTCTCCCCTGCGGCGCAAACAGAGCCAAAGGCACGATGCTCGGCTATGGCACAATGGCGGCGTTCGCGCTTGCCGAACTGTGCTACAAGACCCTCCTTTCGGACGGCGCAAAGGCAAAGACGGCTTGCGATATGAACAGCGTCACGCCCGCGTTTGAAAGAATTGTCGAGACAAACATCCTTCTCTCCGGCCTCGGCTTCGAGAGTGGCGGACTTGCCGCGGCGCACGCCATCCACGACGGCCTCACGCTTCTCCCCTCTCACACGAAGTATTATCACGGCGAAATGGTCGCCTTCGGCACCATCTGCCAACTCGTTCTCGAGAACAGCCCCGAAGAAGAGCTGTATGAAGTTCTCGACTTCTGCGAGACGGTCGGACTTCCCGTCTGCCTCAAGGACCTCGGCACGGACGAGATCGACGACGAACTGCTCACCGCCATCGCGGAGAAATCCTGCATCCCCGACGAGTCCATCCACAATATGCCCTTCCCTGTCACAGCCGATATGGTCAAGGCCGCTATCAAGACTGCGGACAGAATCGGCTATGAGTACAGATATGGTTGCGATTGCTGCGACTGATTGAAAATATCAAGGGTACTCTTCGGCAACGGAGAGTACCCTGCTTTTTTGAATAAGGAGATTATTATGAAAAAAATAATGAACACCCCCGAAAGTTTCGTATACGATATGTGCCACGGCCTCGCCGCCGCACATCCGGAGCTTGAGTTTGTCGAAAAATTCAAAATCGTCAAAAAGAAAGAGATCAACGACGAGAAAGTCAGCCTGATTTCCGGCGGCGGCAGCGGACACGAGCCTGCCCACGCGGGTTTTGTCGGCAAAGGTATGCTTGACGCGGCTGTCTGCGGCGACGTGTTTGCGTCCCCCTCTCAGGTGCAGGTCTACAACGCAATCAAAAAGTGCGCGACTGACAAAGGCGTGTTGCTCATCATCAAGAACTATTCTGGCGACTGTATGAACTTCAACAACGCAATGGCGGACGCTCAAGACGACGGAATCAAGGTCGACGCGGTGTATGTCAACGACGACATCGCCGTCAAGGATTCCCTCTACACAGTCGGTCGTCGCGGCGTCGCGGGTACCGTGCTTGTCCACAAGTGCGCGGGCGCGGCAGCCGAGCAAGGCAAGGAGCTTGAAGAAGTCAAGCGCATTGCAAACAAGGTCATTGAGAACGTGCGTTCTTTCGGTTTTGCATTCACATCCTGCACAGTTCCCGCCGCGGGACATCCCACGTTTGAGATCGGCGACGACGAGATGGAATTCGGCGTCGGCATCCACGGCGAACCCGGCCGCTTCCGCGAGAAGATCGACTATTCCAAGGGGACCTTCTCCGACGACCTCGCGCGCAGGATCGTCACGGACCTCGAAGAGGATCTGAAACTCAAGAAGGGCGAAGAGATCGTGCTTCTCATCAACGGTTTCGGCGGCTCTCCTATGCAGGAGCTGTACATACTCAACAATTCCGTCACGAAGGCGCTTGCCGCGGACGGCATAACCATCCATCGCACTATCGTCGGCAACTATATGACTTCGATCGATATGGCGGGCGCGTCCATCACGGTGCTGAGAGTGGACGACGAGCTCAAGTCCCTCATCGACTATCCAGTTGCAACTCCCGCTCTCACTTGGGGCGCCGCAATGAGCGAGCAAGCGGCGGCGGCTCTCGAAGCTGTGCAAGCCATCGGCAAGGCGCTTGGATATGCTCCTCAAGCGACAGAACCCAAAAAAGCAAAAAAGGCGGCGGCAAAAGAGGAAGAGGACGCAAACGCAGTCTATGAAGTGGTCGGCGAGCCTAAGATCGGCGAGACAATCAACACTCCCGCGTTTGTGAAGATCGTCGAGAAGATGGCGGACGTCATCATCGAGAACGAAGTTCCCTTCTGCGAAGCGGATCAAATGGGCGACGGCGACTTCGGAATGTCCATCGCAAAGGGCTTCAAACAGCTCAAAGCGGATTGGGCTACCCGCAAGAAGGGCGACATAGGCGAATTCCTCGTCAGCTGCTCCGAGATCATCAAGGAGTATTGCGGCGGCGCGTCCGGGCCCATCTGGGGTTCCGCGTTCAAGTATGCCGGCAAGGCGATGCTCGGCAAGCAGGAAGTTGACCTCAAGGACGTTGCATTCCTCTTCACAGAGGCAAATCGCGGCGTGTATGAGACGGGCAAAAAGTCCTTCGGCAAGGGCGCAGATATCGGCGATAAGACCTTGGTCGACGCACTCAAACCCTGCGCGATCGCGCTCACAAAGGCCGGCGAAGAGAACAAGAAACTCATCAAAGGCCTCGAGCTTGGCGCGAAGGCGGCTCACGAAGGCGCTGAAGCGACAAAGACCGTCGTTGCAAGACTCGGCAGAGCGGGTACGGTCGGCGAGCGCAGCATAGGCTTCCCCGACGCAGGCGCACACGGCCTCGACGTAATCTTCAACGAACTGGTCGCCTACATCAAAGCATTCAAGTGATCTTCACAACTTGATATGCCGTGGAAATTTCCTCGGCATATCGGATCAATGTTGCAAAAAATCCTCTCCTACGCGGAGAGGATTTTCTTGATTAAAATTGCAAAATTTCAAAAATTCAGTTTTCTAAACGTATCAATTTTTATCAAAACAGAGCGGTCACGGGCGCGCCTAGGCGGATTTGCCCTATTTGAAATACTTCACCGCGCTTTCAAACAGCTTCATATCATAGTTTCCCGGGACGTTTTGATACAGTCCGTCGCCCTTGCGCTCGGAGTGTCCCATCTTGCCGAAAACTCTTCCGTCGGGAGAAAGTATGCCCTCCACCGCGCAGGCGCTGCCGTTGGGATTGAAGTGAATGTCCATCGTCGCCTTACCGCTCAGATCCACATATTGAGTCATTATCTGCCCATTTGCGGCAAGTTCCCTGAGCAACTTGCTCGGGCAAACAAACCTGCCTTCTCCGTGCGAAATAGGAACGTTGAAAACGTCGCCGACTCGCACTTCGCCAAGCCACGGCGACTTGTTTGACGCTACCCTCACCTGTACTATGCGGGATTGGTGCCTGCCGATGTCGTTGTAGGTGAGAGTCGGGCAACTCCTGTCGGTATCCACTATCTTCCCGAAAGGCACAAGCCCCAGTTTGACAAGCGCTTGAAAACCGTTGCAAATGCCGCCCATAAGTCCGTCGCGCGCGCCGAGCAAGTTTTCGACTTCCTCCCTTATGCGCTCGTTTCTGAAGAATGCGGTGATAAATTTGCCCGATCCGTCGGGTTCGTCGCCTCCGGAAAAGCCTCCGGGGATGAATACTATCCTGCTGTCGCGCATACGACGTGCAAACTCCTCGGCGGAATATGCGACTTCGCTTGCCGAATTGTTGCGGATCACGAAAATATCCGCCTTCGCGCCGGCGTCCTCAAACGCTTTCGCCGTGTCGTACTCGCAATTCGTGCCGGGAAACACAGGTATCAGCACCTTGGGGCGCGCGTCGGAAATCGTGCTTCTGATCGCGTCAAATTTGCCATCATAAGACAATGTGCGCACGGGGCGCTTGGGCGCGGTTATGTTGCAAGCGTACACGCTTTCAAGTTTGTTTTCATAAATTTTTTGGAGTTCATCAAGCGGAATTTTCTCCTCTCCGCGTGAAAGTTCGCACCTCGCCTTTGTCCTGCCCAGCGTTTTGCCCACTCTCGCCGCACCGCTCAATTCAATGATAAACGACCCGTAACGATAGCCGAACAGCGTTTCGTTGTCGATATTTTCCGCTATCGAAAAGCCTATCCTGTTGCCGATGCTCATCTTGACTAGTCCCTCGGCAACTCCTCCGTACGTCGGAGTATACACGGCTTTCGCCTTGCCCTCTCTCATCAATTTGCTCACTTTTGAAATGTTTTCGATGAGCGAGATCGCGTCGGGCAATCCGTAGGCGTCATATTTCGGTTCGAGCAGGACGACTCTGTGCCCCGCCGCCTTGAATTCGGGCGAGATCACCTCGTCTGTCGTTCCCGTCGTGACCGCAAACGAGACGAGTGTGGGCGGAACGTCGATATTTTCGAATGTGCCGCTCATACTGTCCTTTCCGCCTATCGCCGCGATCCCGAGGTCGGTCTGTGCCTTGAATGCGCCGAGCAATGCCGCGAGCGGTTGCCCCCAACGTTTGGGATCTTTGGCGGGTTTGAGAAAATATTCCTGAAAAGTCAAATACACATCCTCATAGCTCGCGCCCGTCGCGATGAGCTTGCTCAGACTCTCCACGACGGCGAGATACGCGCCGTGATAGGGACTCTTCTCGGCGATGTGCGGATTGCCTCCCCAACTCATAAAAGAAATGGCGTCGGTGTGGCCCTTGTCGGTGGAGACGAGGTGCGCCATCGCCTGAGGAGGCGTCTGCTGATACTTACCGCCGAACGGCATAAGCACGGTGCCGGCGCCTATGGTAGAATCGACGCGCTCGGACAGCCCGC
>CANQZE010000054.1 GCA_947628255.1 uncultured Clostridia bacterium
CCGCGGTCGCCGCAAGCACATTTTCAAGCTCCCGCCCGCGCATATCGATATCGTCGATATGCACGATCGGACGCGCATCAAAACACACGAAATCCGAGGATATGTACGCGCCGCCCTTCACAGGATGCGTAAGACTGAAAGGCACTTTTTTGGCGATCATTTGAGGCGCTAAAGCTCTGATCTCGTCATCATCGTCGTTGTAGACGACTATGTCCTGAGGACATTGCCTGAGAAAAATATTCGCCTTTGCCGCTATGTATTTTTGCATACTTCCGTGCCTCTCGAGGTGGTCGGGAGCGATGTTGAGCAACACGGCGATATCGGGCGAAAGTCGGACGCTGCTCTCAAGCTGAAAACTGCTCGCCTCGACGACGACCGTCTCCGTCGCGTCAAGTCTGTCCGCGATAGAGGAAAACGGAGTGCCGATGTTGCCAACCGCATAGCTCCTCTTCCCCGCGCGCTTGAAAATTGCGTCGATGAGCATTGTCGTGGTGGTCTTTCCGTTTGTGCCTGTCACCATAATCTGCTCCGCCGCGCAGACGTCCGACGCGAGTTCCAATTCGCTTATCACGGTCTTGCCCTCAAGACGCGCGTCCAGAATGAAATCCTTCTCCGCGCTGACTCCGGGGCTGAGAACGATGACGTCCGCGTCCTTGAAAACCCCGACGCTGTCCGTCGCTCTGTCCGCCCGCGGATCGTCGTCGTACACTATGACGTTCGCTCCCCGTGCGCGCGCAAGCTCATATGCGGCAAGTCCGCTCTTCCCCGCGCCGTAAACGACGACGCTTTTGCCAAACAAATTCATTATGCCCTCGCAAAAATTATCGTCAGGGCGGCTCCAAGCAAGCTGATGACAAAATACAGCGTCACGATCCTTGTTTCCTTCATTCCCTTGAGTTCGAGGTGGTGATGGAAGGGCGCCATAAGGAATATCCTCTTTTTGCGCAGCTTGAAGCAAAGCACCTGCAATATAACAGATATGCTTGTCCACACGTATATTATGCCCGATGTGAGGATCAAAAGAGGATTTTTCGAAAAAACGGCGACGGAGGCGCACGTCGCGCCAAGCGCAAGCGACCCCGTATCGCCCATCATAATCTTCGCGGGATAGGTGTTGTACAAAAGATAGCCCGCAAGTCCGCCCATCGTCGCGGCACAGACGGCGGCAAGCGATAGCAACTGTTTTGCATACGCCGCGTCTCCCGCCGCAGAAGCGTCGCGAAAAAGCATATATATGAGCAGTGCGAATCCGAGGAAATACGCCAACGACGAGTATCCCGCAAGCCCGTCAAGCCCGTCCGTCAGATTGACGGAATTTGTCGTCGCGACATACGCAAGCGCCGCAAACGGGATCATTCCCCACCCGAGGCCGACATATCCGTAAAAAGGAACGTACATCTGCCCGCCGATGTATCCCGAAGCGTATGCGAAATAGCCCGCCGCGGCGGCAAGTCCGAGCTGGCCTATTATCTTTTGATAGGGTTTGAGCCCAAGATTGCGCGAATAGCGTATTTTGATGTAGTCATCCAAAAATCCGAGCATACAAAAGCCCAGAGTCAGCGCTATCGTCACAAGCGAAAACGCGCTCCACTCTATGAGCGAAACTATCACGGCAGGCAGCAAAAAAATGAATCCGCCCATCGTCGGAGTGCCGCTCTTATGCTCGTGCTGTTTGACATAGCCAAGCACGGTCTGCTTCGCCTTCAGGCTCCTCATCAGCTTGACGACGAGAGGACCGAACGCCGCGCTTACGATGACGCTCCCGACAAAATAAACAAGCAATCTTATCCCGCCGCTCATCTCAGTTGCCCATACCTCGCGACTGTGTCGAAATCGCTGTAAGGGATCTTTTTGCCCTTGACCTCTATATAATTTTCGTTGCCTTTGCCCGCGATCACAAGCGTGTCGCCCTCTTCCATCTCGGACAGCGCGAATCTGACCGCTTCCGTCCTGTCCACAATGCATTTGAGATCCTTGATGCACACGCCGCTCTCGATGTCGCTGATGATGTCGCGCGGATCCTCACTTCGGGGATTGTCCGACGTCAACACGATCTCGTCGCTGAATTTTGAGGCGACTTCCCCCATAAGTCTGCGCTTGAGAACATCCCTGTCCCCTCCGCATCCGAACACGGTGATCAAGCGGGATTTTGTGAGCGTCCTCGCGGTACTCAAAAGGCTTCTGAGTCCCTCGGGAGTATGCGCGAAATCAATTATCACCGTGCCTCTGTCGTTGCGCAACACGGAAAACCTGCCCTTGACGGGTTTTATCCTGCGCACCGCCTGCGACAGCGTGCGCGCGTCCACGCCCAACTCGTGCGCGACGGTCATCGCCGCAAGCAGATTGTACACGTTGAACTCTCCGTACAGGCGGGATCTTATCTCGACGATCTCATCCTCGAGATTCGCGACAAATCCGACGCCGTCCATATCTTCGCGCACGTTGACGGCAAAGCAATCCGCGGGATTTTCGAGGCCGTAGCTTGTTGACGGCAACCCCGCCGCGTGCAATTTCGAGAGCAATATCCTGCCGCTTTTGTCATCGACGTTGACGACGGCGCGCCTTGTGCGTCCCTCCGTGAAATATGACATCTTGACTCCGCAATATTCCTCATAGCTCTTGAAAAAATCCAGGTGGTCCTGCGAGATGTTTGTGAGAACGGCGATATCCGATATCGAAGTGCCGAGCTTTTCGAGATAAATGGCGTGCGCACTGACCTCGGAGATCACGACGTCGCACCCCTTCGCCCGCATTCTGAAAAGCAGATCGTTAAATTCATACGGATCGGGAGTCGTGAGGCTCTCTCCGACTTTGCTCCCGAGGATGTAATGTCCGTCCGTGCCGATAAGTCCGCAGCGAAATCCCGCATACGTCAAAATGTTCTCGATGTAATGAGCCGTCGACGTCTTGCCGTTTGTTCCGACGACGGCGATAAATCGCATATCGTCGAGCGGGCGCAAAAACCTGTTTTCGCACATCGTCGCGTACGCCATACGCGCGTCCCTCACAAGCACATATTTCACGCCGACGGGCGGGCGCTTTTCGGTTATCGCCACAAACGGCGCGGCGATTGTCCCAAGGTAGTCGTTGCCATCCGCTCTCACCCCTTCCATACACACAAAAACGTCGTTTTCCCCGACAAGTCTCGAGTCTATTCTTATCTCGTTCACCTGTGCGTCCATATCTGCGTCGGACTCGATTATGTCGACGTTTTTCAATAGATTTTTAAGTTCCATACGGTCCCTCCGAAGTTTGATATATCAATGATAATAATTGTAAAGAGGTTTATCAACAGGCAGGCGAAACTAGACATAAACGGAAGATGTTTTCGCCCGCCTCGGTTCAGCGTCCGCGCGACTATCACGTCATCAAAAGCACGGCGTTGCGCTTGTCCACCGTCACGCCGGCGGAGGGGTATTGTACGATGACTTCGCCGCCTTCGCCGTCCACCTCGCAATACAGCCCCAACTTTGCGAGCAGGGTTTTCGCGGAAGAGAGCGACATTCCCGTGAGATCGGGAAGCGAAAACGGTTCGCCGATTATCTCCTCTTCCTCCCCCGTGAAGCGCGGCTCGACGGCCTTGTAGGCAAATACGCTGCGGAAAATGTCTCCGACAAGCGGCGCCGCCACCAAAGAGCCGTAATACATATATCCTTCGGGTTCGTCCACGATCAGCAGCACGGCGTACGGCGCGTCTGCGCTGAGAGAAAAACCGAGAAATGAAGAAATATATTTGCCGCTCGCGATCGCGCCTCCGCTGTATTTTTGCGCCGTTCCCGTCTTGCCCGCTATGCTGTACCCCGGCACATAGGCGCTCTTGCCGCTGCCCGCCGTCACTACCCTCGTGAGCAGAGACCTCATCGTCTCGGAAGCGGCGACGCCGATGACTCTCTCTCCCTCGTATTCATATCCTCCCGCAACAACTTTGCCGCTCGGATCTTTAAGCCCGCTGTACAGGTGCGGAGTCACGGTCATTCCGCCGTTTATCACGGACGAAGCGGCGGCGAGAAGCCCAATCGGCGTGACGGCGACCGCCTGTCCGAAACCTATCCTGGCAAGATCGACGGGTTTGACGTCCTTTTCCGCGATAAATATGCCGCTCGTCTCGCCCGCAATGTCCACGCCCGTCTTTTTGGTGAGTCCGAATTTGCGGAGATAGTCGTAAAAAGTCGCCGTTCCCATCCTGAGCGCGCTCTCCATAAAGACGACGTTGCAACTGCCCTCCACGCCGCCTCCGAAGTCTATTGAACCGTGTCCCTTGGCCTTCCAACAGCGTATGCGCGTGTTGTCCACCACCTTTGCCCCTCCGCAATAGAAGGCGTCGGACGGTTTCACTGCGCCGCAATCCAGCGCCGCGGCGGCGGTGAGTATCTTGAACGTGGATCCCGGCTCGTACACGGACGACACGGCGTTGCTCTTGGATTGCGAAAAGAGCGCTTCGAGATCGTCGCGAGGCACGTTGTTGAGATCGAAAGACGGATACTCCGCAAGCGCCGCTATGCCTCCCGTAGTGTAGTCCATCACGATGCATTGCACGGCTTTGGGATTGAATTTTGCGACCGCGGCTTGCACAGCCCCGTTCACTATGCGCTGAATGCCGCTGTCCAAAGTCGTGACGAGGGTCAATCCCGCGACGGGCGGCTGATAATACGTCGCTCCGCCTATATTTCTGCCAATGTCGCTCTCGGTCAAGATCCTGCCGTTGACTCCCGTCAGATATTTGTCGTAATACGCCTCGAGTCCCGTCTGTCCGAATCCGTCGCTACTGCAAAATCCGAGCGCCTGCGTCATAAAATCGCCGTAGGGATAATAGCGATAGTTGTCCTCGGCGTAATATATCCCCTTTAGTCCCGAAGAATACACTCTGTTGAGTTCGTCTTTGGTCGCCCCTGTGGCGACTGTCACCTCGGAAGTCCGCTTGGAAATTTTCTCGAGAGTACTCTCATACTCATATCCGAAAACGTCGCACAACAATCTAGCGACGGCAGGTTTGTCGGGCGCGTCGTTGGGGCGGACGTACAGATTGTATCGCGTGGCTGTGGCGGCGAGTATCTTTCCGTTTGTATCCACTATGCTCCCCCTCGGAGCGTCCGTCGGGACGTCGCGCAACCACTGCTCCATCGCCTTGCTCTGAAGATGGGCGCCGTCGAAGATCATCACCGCGACCATCTTTGCGAAAACAGCCGCAAATAAAAAGACAACCAGCAGAATGACTGCCGGAAGTCTTTTTGTTGGGTTATATTGTCGATTGCTACCTTTGACGCTTTTCATACAGAGAGTTTATTGCAAAACTCTCTCTTTGATGACTACAGTTCCTGTTCTATCTGCGTAGTGACCTGTCCTGCGGGGACGACGGCTTTGCCGCTGTTGATCTTGCCCGCGTTGACGCCGATGAGCGTTATCACCACCGCGACCACAGCGAGATAGAGGGAAAGGATTATCGCCGCTTTGGCATTGAGTCTCTTTTTCATTTTGGGCTTGTTTTGCGCCTCTATATGCTCAGCCGTCTTTTCGGGAGCGGCTGCATAGGAATTTTGTGCGGAGAGTTTCATCTCGAATTCCGCCTTTCTTGCCGCCTCCTGCTGAGCGGCATATCCCAAAAAGCGGGTCTGCTGCCACGCGTCGGAGGGCGCGACGGACTGAGTCGGAGCGCCTTGCCCCATAAAGCCCGCCTGCGGATATCCAAAATCCATCGGCGCATAGTTTTGCGTATAGCCTTGATATCCGAAATTTTGTCCTACGTTTTGCGCGGGACGAGTATCGCGATCGGGGTATTGAGGACGTATGTCAAACCTGCGCGGCTCTACGCTCAGAATGTCCTCATAATAGTTCGCGTCCTTGTATTCCTTGTAAGAGGGCGCTTCAAAATCGGACCTGCGATACGAGCCGTTTTGATTATCGCTTGTTTGCTCTGATCTGTTCAAGATCCTGTCTATTGCAGATGACATATTTTCTCTCCCCAACAATTTATCCGAATCGAATATCGGAATCGTTTATATTTTTTTTATTATCCGAAGTTTTGCGCTCTGAGATCTCGAATTGTTTTTCTGTTCCTCTTCGCTCGCTTCGATCGGTTTTTTGTTTACAAGTTCGACTTCGCGCTTATGTCCGCATACGCACACCGGGAAGTCGCTCGGACACACGCAATCCACGCTCAGCTCTCTGAAGGCGTTTTTCACTATCCTGTCCTCGAGCGAATGGAAGGATATCACCGCCATTCTGCCTTCCGGCGCGAGCCGTCTCGCTATCGCCTTGATCGCCTCTTCAAGCCCCGTAAGCTCGTCGTTGACAGCGATCCTGATCGCTTGAAAGGTGCGCTTTGCGGGATGTCCGAATTTCCACCTCGTGGCCGCGGGATAACTTTTTTCCACGATCTCCGCGAGTCTCAGCGTCGTGGCGATCGTTTCCTTTTGCCTCTCGGAAGCGATGTTCTCCGCGATGCGCCTTGCAAGTTTTTCCTCGCCGTAGTCCCAAAGTATCTTGGTCAGTTCCCCGACGCTCCACTCGTTCACGATGTTGAAAGCGGTGAGATACTGCCCTCTGTCCATCCTCATATCCAACGGCGCGTCGTGCATATAGCTGAATCCGCGATCGGCGTTGTCAAGTTGATAGCTGCTGACTCCGAGGTCGATGAGTACTCCGTCCACAAAGTCGATATTCAGCGCGTCCAGCACAGACGGGAAATTTTTGAAATCGTCGTGGACGAAGGTCACTTTGTCCTTGAATTCCCTCAGCCTTTCGCCCGCCGCGAGCAACGCGTCCTCATCCTTGTCTACTGCGATGAGCCTTCCGCCGTCGAGTCTCTTTGCGATCTCAACGGAATGTCCCGCTCCGCCGACGGTGAGATCCGCGTATATCCCGTCCTTTTTTATGTTCAGCCCCGCTATGCACTCGTTGAGCATCACGGGCGTGTGCGCAAATTCCATATCACTTTTCCGCTCTCGCCTTAAGCAACGCGCCGAGGCTTTGCATCGCTTTGCTCACCTGCTCTGCTCCGGCAATGACCGGCCTTTGATCGAACATCTCCGCGGGCCATATCTCGACAAAGTCGAACTTCGCAACAAACACGACTTCTCTGTCTATCGAGAAAGCGTCTTTGATGTCCTGCGGTATGACGATCCTGTTTTGGCTGTCGCGCTCAACCGTCTTGGTGTTGGCAGAGAGCCACGTATATTGACTTTGAAGCTCGAGATCGAAATAATCCGCGTTTGCAAGCCCCGCCGTCTTTTGGTCGAAGGAGTCGCGCGACATTATGGCAAGGTTGCCCTGCACGCCGGGAGTGATGACGGCTTCCGAATCGCCGAATTTGGCAAAGATCTCGGCGGGAACTCTCACGCGGTTCTTGTCGTCGAGCGTGTATCTTTGGGCGCCTATCGGTGTAAATCTCAACTCAGCCATCGTCAACCTCTCCTTCTGCTTGTTGAGGACATTATATCATCGCCTAACATATCTGTCAAGCGTTTTGCCCATTTTTACCCACTTTATTTTTGCCTCTATTTAGTGGATTTTTTACAAATTTTTCAAAAAAAATTTTTTAATATAGTTGATTTGTTAATCAATTTCGTCAAATATGGTAAACAAGTTGACTTTTCTTTTTGCATCCGCTCTTCCCCATCGCAACTCAAAATCCGAGCCTCATTCAACAAAACAGAACGCGTCGCATATTGTATAGCAAACAGATAGGAGGTAAAAAGATGTCTTTTTGCAATAACAACAACCAAAACGCGGGGTGTCCCGGCAACATCAGCGGCAATCCCCTCAACGGACTGTGCGAAAAGGTGTGCATACAGACCACGAAAATTTTCGACGCGTGCATGCTTCAGACCAGCCTTGACAGCACCGTCACGCTCACCGATCTCACTCCTGCGAATCCCGTCCTTCCTCTGACTTTCGTCAGCGGCTCGTCGACGTCGAGCGTAGGCACCGTGACCGCGCTCAGCATTACGCCGATAGCGGATCGTCCCGGGCTTTCGAGAGTGACATCGACGGTGACCATTCCCGTGCAGATCGCCTACACGGACGCAAACGGTACGGCGGGCGTGGGAACAGGCACGATCGCGGTATCTCAGGACGTGATAATGTGCGTTCCTACGGGCAGCGTCATCGCCCCGACCATCGCAGCGACGGTGAATATGGCGGCGCCGAGAGGTACATATGTCTCGGATACGACATTCTCGATCACGAGCTGCGTCACCGTCATCCTCAAGGTGCAGGCGGACGTGAACCTGCTCATCCCCTCGTACGGCTATTGCAAGATCCCGCAAT
>CANQZE010000055.1 GCA_947628255.1 uncultured Clostridia bacterium
GGGGGGGGTATACGTCGCTTTGGAGCATTAAAAATTCGCATTTTCCGTGTTTTAATCGCTTGAAAACGTGAAAACCCCCTGAAGTGGATAACTTTTTGACAAAACAATACAATATCCATCAAAACCTCCGGACTTACGCCATCCCGTATAGGATAGGCTATAGTTGCTCATCATTGTTTAATGATAAAAAAAATATGGAGGTAAAATTGATGAGAAAACGTATTGTAACTTTGTTGGCGGTTGTTGCCGTCGTCGCAATGCTCGTCGGATGTCTGACGGCGTTCGTAGGCTGTGGCAAAGACGCCGGCAGCATTACGGTTTGGGGACCTGAAGCTCAGCAAGAGACTTTGAAGACAATGGTCGCAAAGTTCAAAGAGGCAAACCCGGACATCACTCTTGACATCAAGGTCGGCGTATGTGGGGAGAACGACGCATACAGCAATGTGTCCAAAGACCCGGACGCGGCGGCAGATGTCTTTGCGTTTGCAAATGACCAACTTGTCAACTTCCTGACGGTCGGCGCACTTGCAAAAGTCGGCGGACAATTTGAGACCGATGTGAGGAACAACAACGGCGCGGCGGCAGTCGGCTTTGCGGAGTTCAACGGCTCGCTTTACGGCTATCCTTATTCTGCCGACAACACCTATTTCGTATACTACAATAAGTCTGTTGTGAGTGCGGAGCAGGTGAAAGACCTTGACACCATCATCGCTGCTTGCAAAACGGGCAACAAGAAGATCGCATGGGAAGTCGGCAACGGTTGGTATGACGCGGCGTGGTTCTTCGCATTCGGCGGCAGATACAACGTTGAGTACACCGAGGACTTCCAAGAGAAATCCGTCACCACAACGTTCGCAGCCGAGAGTGTCGGCAAACCGGCTTCCGAAGCAATGAGAAAGCTGTATGACGCGGGCCTCGACACAACATTTGTGAACAGCCCCGTTGACAACGTTGTGTCAAGACTCAGCAACACAGGCGACATCGCAGTGGCTATCACAGGCAGCTGGAATGCAGATACCATCAAAGCAGGTCTCGACGACAACTATGCTGTGGCAGAGCTTCCGAAGGTAAACAACAAGCAGATCGCTCCCTTCGTCGGCGGCAAGCTTTACGGCGTCAACGCAACGTCCAAGCACCTCACCGAGGCTCACAAACTTGCGGCGTTCCTCGCGGGCAAAGAGATGCAACAACTTCGTTTTGAGAAGCACAACATCATCCCCTGCAATAAGGAATTGGCAAACTCCACAGAAGTGGCCGCAGATCCCATCGCGCAAGTCATCGCAAAGGAATCTGTTTACGGCGTAGCACAAATGTTTGTTCCTCAAAAGTTCTGGGATCCTATGAAGGGTTATGCACAATGGGTCGTCAGCGACAGCTATAGCGATCAGGGAACGGCTGTGCAAGATCACCTCAACATCCTCAACGATCAGATCGGCGACAGGATCGAGCCTATCGACGAGGCAGACCGCACGATCGACGCATGGTATCTCACCGGCGGCATGAACGAATGGAGCACCACTGTTTTCCTTGCTGAAAACAAGATGACGAAGGGCGCGGACAACAAGTGGACGATCACGAAGGAGTTCACTTTGGAGAACGACGAGGACGGCAATCCCAAGCCTATCGAGTTCAAGGCGATCCTGCACTATGGCGACGACGAGATGACGATGTTAACGTACGGCGGATATAAGTGGGCTGACGGCGACAACCAAAAGATCACCGAGAGCGGCACTTACACGATCACGTTTGATCCCGAATCCAAAGAGTACACGATAACCAAACAATAACGGTTGATTTTGCGCAACCTCCCATTTGGGGGGTTGCGCAAATTTTTTTGTAGTATAAGGTGGAGAATTTATGGTAAATCTCGAATATCTTAAAAAATCCCCGCTTGAGAAATTCGCATACAATTTCGTGGAGTTTTTCAAGTCGCTGCCCGCAAAGATGGGGGCATTTTTCAAACGGATACCCTCAAAGCTGCTCAAACTTTGGCAAGCGTTTGCGGGTATCTTTGTCACTTTATGGCAGGCGCTCGTCCACGGCGATTGGAAAACGCGCCCGTCTTTTATCGTGATGGGCTTTGGTCACTTCGCGCGCAAACAATGGCTCAGAGGGCTGTTGTATTTCGTGCTTGAAGTGGTGTTTATCCTCTATATGGCGCTGTTCGGTTGGAAGTATCTCGACAAGATGGGAGATTTGGGCGAGGTCGCCAAAATCACGACTACCGACCCTCTCACAGGGCTTGAGAACTATAAATTTGTGGACAACAGCTTGCTCATATTGCTGTATTCTCTCTTGACAATATTTATCATCGTCGCATTTGTTGCGTCGTGGTATATGAATATACGCGGCAACTGGCTTGCCCAACAGGCTGAAGAGGCAAGGCAGAAGCTCCCCACGACCGAGGACGACATCCGCTCCTATGCGGACGAGCAATATCACAAAACTTTGCTCAGCGTGCCGATGCTCGGCGTGTTTGTGTTCACGGTGCTGCCAATCATCTTTATGATCTTCGTCGCGTTCACCAACTATGACAAGGCGCATATGCCTCCGGGAAATCTTTTCACGTGGACGGGCTTTGAAAACTTCGAAATATTGTTCGGCACCGGCATAACGCCAAACAGCAAGGCGTTTGCCTACACTTTCAGAGAAATCTTGCTGTGGACGGTGATCTGGGCATTCTTTGCGACGTTCACCAACTACATTTTGGGAATGGTCGTCGCCATACTCATCAACAAGAAGGGCATCAAATTCAAAAAGCTGTGGAGGACGATCCTTGTCGTCACCGTCGCGGTGCCGCAATTCGTCTCGCTTATGCTTATGTCGCAGTTCCTGCAAGATTACGGCTTGTTCAACAACTTGATGATGAATTGGGGGTGGATATCCTCGCCGATCAAGTTCCTTTCCGACCCGATCCTTGCCAAGATAACGGTCATCGTTGTAAACATATGGATAGGCATCCCCTACAGTATGCTCATCTGCACGGGCATATTGATGAATATCCCCACCGATCTCTATGAATCCGCGAGGATAGACGGCGCAAGCCCTCTCAAGATGTATATGAAGATCACGTTGCCGTATATGTTGCACGTGACGACGCCATATCTCATCACGCAATTCATCGGCAATCTCAACAACTTCAACGTCATATTCCTGCTTACGGGCGGCGAACCTCTCGATCTCAACTTCCAGTACGCGGGCAGGACGGACCTTCTCATCACGTGGCTGTACAAGCTCACCGTCAATCAATCGCAGTACGGCATTGCTTCCGTCATCGGCATCATCACATTCATCGTCGTGGCGGTGTTCTCGCTGATACTCTACAACAGGTCCGGCTCAGTAAAGAACGAGGAGGATTTTATGTAATGGCAAACGCAAGGAAATTTCGCAGTAAAAAATTGATGGAAAAGACTTCGAATATCGTTGTCTATGCGATCCTCATCATCATATCCGTTGTTTGGCTGATCCCGTTCGTTCTTCTGTTCATTCAGTCGCTCAGCGGCGATATGGTCGGCTATTCGATT
The DNA here is from genome assembly GCA_947628255.1 of uncultured Clostridia bacterium. Lineage (GTDB taxonomy): Bacteria > Bacillota > Clostridia > Christensenellales > CAG-917 > CAG-475. The sequence goes on from CANQZE010000055.1 coordinate 3,525, forward strand.
ATGTCGATATTCCCCAAAAAGTGGACTTTCGACAACTATATCAGACTGTTCACGGACACTATGTTCCTCACCTGGTACGGCAACACTCTCATCGTGTCGATAGTGGTGATGATCGTGCAGACAGTCATCGTGCTTGCCACAAGCTACGCCTTGAGCCGTATGCGCTTCAAGATGAGAAAACCGCTTATGAACCTTATGCTCATCCTCGGAATGTTCCCGGGATTCCTGTCAATGACCGCGGTATATTTCATTCTGAAGGAGATCGGGCTGACGCAAAACCTCATAGGTTTGATGCTTGTTTACACGGCAAGCTCCGCAATGGGCTATTACATCTGCAAGGGCTTCTTTGACACGGTGCCGAAATCCTTGGACGAAGCGGCGCGCATCGACGGCGCAAACAGGGCGACGGTGTTCTTCAGGATCATTTTGCCGCTTGCAAAACCCATCATCATCTACACGGTGTTGATGGCGTTCACGGCGCCTTGGGGCGAATATATGTTCTCATCCTTCCTTATGTTGGGCGACCCGAGCAAGTTTACGGTGGCTGTCGGAATGAAGGAGTGGATAGGCAGGGAAATGGTCAACCAATACTTCGGCGTATTCTGCGCGGCGGCGGTTGTCGTCTCAATTCCGATCGTGCTTCTGTTTATGTTCCTGCAACGCTACTATGTCGAGGGCGTGACGGGCGGCGCAGTCAAAGGCTGAGACGGAGGCGATATGAAAAAATTTGCAACAATTTTGCTTGCCGCCTCTCTCATAGCGCTTTCGGCGTTTGCCTTCGTCGCGTGCAACGGCCCCAACCTCGGCTTGTTGGAGGAGAATATCGTCGACGATATGTATGACAACTACTATGAGATATTCGCCTATTCCTACAAGGATACGGACGGCGACGGGGTGGGCGACCTCAACGGCGTGAGATCGAAACTCGGCTACATCCGCGATATGGGCTACACGGCGATATGGCTAACGCCGATATATCCCGCGCTCAGCTATCACGGCTACGACGTGCGCGACTACAAGGATATCAGCCCATTCCTCGGCAATATGCAGGACTTCGACGCGTTGCTTGCGGACGCTCACGCGAAGGGTATCAAGATCATCCTCGACCTCGTCGTCAATCACACCTCGAGCGACCATCCGTGGTTCAAGAGTTGTATGCAAGCGTACATCAACGGCGACACCGAGAGCAAATATCGCGAGTATTACAACGTCGTAAACACGGCAGGGGAAGTCAAGCCAACGGGCTATGAGTACTACAACTCCACGTCGTACGCCTATGAAGCGCGCTTCACCGGCACTATGCCCGACCTCAATCTGGACAGCGAATTCGTGCGCGCGGAGATCTCCGACATCATTAAATTCTGGATGCAAAAGGGCGTGGACGGCTTCCGTCTCGACGCCTGCACAAGCTACTACACGGGGCGCAACGAAACCTCCGCGGGCTTTGTGAAGTGGATAAAGCAAGAGGCGGTCAAGTACAACAAAGACGCCTACATCGTCGGCGAAGTCTGGGAAGGAGCTGGCTCAATCAAAAGCTATTATGACAATAGCGACAGCGACAGCTTCTTCTGGTTCCCCGCGTCCACGGGCGGTACGAGCTTCATCGCGAGCGTCATCAATGCGGACCTGCCCAAGGCGGCGGATTCGTATTGGAACGGTATGATCGAGATGCAGACGGCGGCGGGCGACCACATAGCGGCGCCATTCCTCGACAATCACGACACGGGACGTATCGCGGGCGCGATGTACCGTATGGAAGAACGCGTCAAATTCGCCTACGGGCTTGCGAGTATGCTCACGGGCAATCTGTTCACGTACTACGGCGACGAGATCGGAATGGTAGGCTCCGCCTCCGACCCAGACAAGCGCATCGGAATGCTCTGGGACAACAAGCGCTCCAACATCACCGATCCCCCTCCGGGAAGCGGCACGCAGGAATACATCTTTGACGGCGTCAAGGAGCAACTCAAGGACGGCGACAGCATTCTGAACTATTATAAGCAATGCAACAACGTCCGCAACGCTTTTCCCGCAATTATGCGCGGCACTCCCGAAAGGATCCCCTGCGACGATCCCAAGGTGCTGATTATGAAGAAGGATTGGAATGGGCAAAGCGTGACGATCGTCATCAATTTTGCAAAGGAAGCGAAGTCCGTCGAGGCGCACGGCACGCTCCAAAAGGGAATATGCGTTGAAGGCAACGTCAAACAAAACGGCGGTGCGCTCTCGATGCCGAAATATTCCATCGCGATATTAGCATAATCAATAAGGAGAAATTATATGGCAAATCTAAGTCTCAAACATATCTACAAGGTGTATCCCAACGGCACAAAGGCAGTCAACGATTTCAATATGGATATCGCCGATAAAGAGTTTATCGTTTTTGTCGGACCGTCCGGATGCGGCAAGTCCACGACGCTCAGAATGATCGCGGGTCTCGAGGACATCTCCGCGGGCGAGCTGACCATAGGCGACGTCGTCGTCAACGATATGGAGCCGAAGGACAGAGATATCGCGATGGTTTTCCAAAATTACGCGCTCTATCCTCATATGAACGTCTATGAAAATATGGCGTTCGGCTTGAAGATGCGCAAGATCCCCGACGTCAGACGCGACAAGGATGGCAACGTCATCCTCGACGCAAACGGCGATCCCGTGACCTATATGCGCCACTACACAAGGGAAGAGATCCACGAGCGCGTCATCGCCGCCGCGCAAACCCTCGGCATTATGGACTATCTCGACAAGAAGCCCAAAGAGATGTCGGGCGGTCAACGTCAGCGCGTCTCCCTTGGCAGGGCGATCGTGCGCGAGCCTAAGGTGATGCTCCTCGACGAGCCGCTCTCCAACCTCGACGCCAAACTGCGCACTCAGATGAGAGCGGAGATATCCAAACTTCACGCCCGCCTCAACACGACCTTCATCTATGTCACGCACGACCAGATCGAGGCTATGACGATGGGTACGCGCATCGTAGTTATGAAGGACGGCTTCGTGCAACAGATCGACACGCCCAAAAATCTCTACAACTATCCCGGCAACAAGTTCGTCGCGGGCTTTATCGGCACGCCGCAGATGAACTTCTTCGAGGGTACGCTCAAAAAGGAAGGGGACAAAGTCAGGATCAAATTTGCCTATTCCGACGCGGAAGTCACCGTACCTTTCTCCTATTTCTACAAGACTCGTCCCGCATATCTCGACGGCAACACCACCGTCTACATAGGACTTAGGGCGGAGGATCTCTCGATCGATCCCAATGACGTCGCGAATTCCGAGGCGACATTCAAAGTCAAAGTTTCGCACAAGGAAGAACTTGGCAACGAGACTCTGCTTTACGGAGACATCAATATGGAGGGCGACGGCTATGTCGAAAGCTCCACGCGCGTCATCATCAAGTGCGCCGAGAGCGTCGAATGTCACGCCGGCGACGTCATCGAAGCGGCGCTCGACCTCGAACATATCCATCTCTTCGACAAGGAAACGGAGATAACCATCATCCCGCGCATTCCCGAATATAACTATTTGGATTGCGAGATCTCCAACGGCAAACTTTCATTCCTCGGCGCCGACGTCGAGTTGCCTCCCGCGACGCCTTGTCCTGATGGCAGAGGCGAGTTGCTCATCCCCACTGACGCCGTCAGACTGTCCGACAGCGGCGTCCCCGCAAACGTCGTGGGCGTAGAAAACATCTCCGACGTCAAGTTGCTTTGCTTTGAGATAGGAGGCAGACGCCTCTATGCCGTGACTGATCGCGACATAAATTCGCCGACCGTGGGCGTCGAAATCGATATGAAGAGGATCTCCATCTTGCAGGACGGCGAGGCAAAAGTGTCCCCGATGAGTTCCACTGTGAGATTCGACGGCAAACTCGTCAAAGTCAAGGAGAGAAGGGAAGTCGAGATCACCAAGACCACAAAACAGGGCGAAGTCACCTCAAAGAAGATGAAAAACGTCGTCGACTTCAAGCTGGATATCGCAGGCGCGCTCTATCCCGCAAGCGATCCCGTCGCGATGAAACTCATCTCCACGCTCGGAGTGGCAAACGCCTTCACCAAGGAGCTTATCTTCGAATGCTCCCCCTATGACCTCAAACTCAGCGAGACCGGCATCTCCGCGACTCTCGTCCGCGTCGACGACTATCGTCAAGAGAAATTCGCCATCTACAACATTGCCTCTCAAGAGGTTCACGTGTTCCTTCCCGACGGCGTCGAAGCGCCCGCGACCGCGCACATCTCGCCCGAGTTGGAGAGGGTGGCGATTATTCAGAAGGATATGGATATCCGCATCATCTAAAACCGCGCTATTTTGCGATCTGCTTTGTCAACGCCCATTTTTCTCACGTCACGTACGCAAAGTACGCTCGTGTTCGAAAAATGGGCGTTTTCGCGCATCTCATCAAAATATCGCGGTTTTACACACCTCGCTTATGGGCGAATAGCTTTGTCAGAACCCTTTTTCTTCGCGGTCACGTACGTCTATGTACGCTCGCGCTCAGAAAAAGGGCAGGGGTCCACGCAAAATTACGTAGTGATTTTGTGGGGTAATTGAGCGCATCTCATCAAAATATCGCGGTTTACAACCGCGCTTAGTTTTTGTCCAATACTGCGTCCAAGCCCCTTTGGCTCGCCGTCATGTACTTCTGTGTACATTGGGCGGTTCGGCGGGGCGCCTCTTTCGC
>CANQZE010000056.1 GCA_947628255.1 uncultured Clostridia bacterium
CGGGAAGCAGGACCAAGATCGCCGTCTGGTCCAACGACCCGGATGTGGATCCGGTTGGCGCGTGCGTGGGTATGAACGGTGCCCGTGTCAACGCCATTGTGGACGAATTGAACGGGGAGAAGATCGATATCATCAACTGGAACGATAATCCGGCCATGCTGATCGAAAACGCGCTGAGCCCGGCGAAAGTGATCTCTGTTATCGCGGACGCGGAGGAGAAGAAAGCGAAAGTTGTTGTTCCCGACTATCAGTTGTCGCTGGCGATCGGAAAGGAAGGGCAGAACGCGCGGCTTGCCGCACGCCTTACGGGATTCCGGATCGATATCAAGAGCGAGACCCAGGCGAGAGCTGCCGGCGACTTTATCGATTACGAGTCAGATTATGAAGATTATGACGAGGATGAATACATGGATTACGACGGCGAGTACGAGGATGCCTATGAGGACGGTTATGCGGACGGCGAGTACGAAGGCGAGTATGACGGTGAATACGACGAGTCTTACGAGGACGGTGAATACGAAGGCGAGTATGACGGCTATTATTACGATCCCGAGGACGGTTGCTATTATGAAGGCGCCGCGCCTGAGGATCTCAAAGATAAGCTCGCCGCCAAAAAGGCGGAGTGGGACGCCGCTCATTCCAAAGGCAAAAAGACAATCATCAAGCGCGTCAAACCGCCCTTTATGCCTCTGGATACTCCCAAGCACGACAGGCAAGCGCCAAAGGCGGTGCAAGGCTTTGACGAGGCTGTCATTTACGGTCAATATGTCATCGAACATTCTGCAGGCCCCGAAGGAGAGGAATATTTCTACACCCTCTACACCCCGACGGGAGAGAGCGTCTACAAGAGCAGCAACTACTCTTCGCTCGATTATTGCAAGCGCGGCATAGCACGCTTCAAATCCCACGTCAAGACGGGCATCTTCACGGTGGGCGCGCTGGACGGCAAGTTTTACTTTGTGCTTCAGCGCAAGTCGTATGTCCACAAGGGCGATCCCTGCACGCGCTTTGATGAAGTGTACGTGATTTGGGACAAGGTAAAGAGTTATTACGGCACGGACATCATCCGCGAGCAATAAAATCTTTCCGATATCGAGGACGGTTGCAATTGACTTTGCAGCCGTTCTTTTTTGCGATTTTCACATTTTTGTAAAAAAATATTCTAGCCGAAAATCATATTTGTGAAAATACAGCCAAAATTGAAATTTTTTTGAATTTTTTTGTAAAATATCTATACAAACGCAATAAAATGTATTATATTTTACATATGAATGCGCGCGAAGCGATTCGAATCCGAGGGGGAACACAAATGAGAGGAAGGTCGGTTGCATTCAAGATCTTGTTTTTGATCGGCGTACCGGTCTTTCTTTCTCTTTTTGTTCTTACGCCGTCGATATGTTACGCGTTGCTCTCGCCCACATACGTGCAGACCGTTCAGGAGACGGGCGGCGAGTGGTGGAGCGATGTTATGTCTCTCGCAGACGTCAAGCAACGGGTCGAAAGTTGGTTTGAGGACGATATGTACAACTTCGACAAACTTGACGACAGCCCGATCGTCGTCGCAGTGATAGACAGCGGAATAGACGTCGCACACGAGGCGTTTTCGGGAGGATACGGAAGCGAAACCAAGGAAGCGGCTCCCGCCGCCGACGCATACGACGTGCTTTATCGCAACGGCAAAGGCAACGTTATAGGCAGAAACACCGTCGCTGAAAACGACAACTTTTCTGACGTCGCGCAAAACGGTCACGGCACGCACGTCGCGGGGATCATCGCTACGTACATACATTGGCTGGGGCTTGAAAAATATATCAAGATAATGCCGATAATGGCGGGGAAGCCGAGCAGTAGCGGCGGCGCGGATTTCAGCTCTCAAGACGTCAAGGAAGGCATAAATTTTGCTTTGGAAAACGGCGCGGACGTCGTCAATATGTCCTTCGAGGGCGATCGGGATTTCAATTTTATTGACAATGAAATGGCAAGCAAAGCCATCTTTGTCGCCGCCGCGGGCAACGGCGGTACGGTGGGCGGAGTCCGAAAGGGTTATGACAGCGCCGACAGAAAGAGATATCCCGCCGCGAGCGAGAACGTAATCGGCGTTATGAACATCTCCAACGAGCTTGACGTCGACGGTGGGCTGAAACTGAGCGAGTCGTCAAATTACGGCGACGCATACGATCTTTGCGCTCCCGGCACGGCGATATTCAGCGCGCAGAACAAGGAAACATCCGCGTATATCTCAAAAAACGGCACGTCTATGGCGGCTCCCGTGGTTGCTTTTGCGAGCGCGCTTGCGCTTCTCAAATTCCGCGCGATAGAGGCGGCGACGCACATTTCCAAATCCGTTGAGGAGATAAGGGAGATCGTCAAATTCTCCTCGATGACGCACATCAACGTAGGCAACTATCAACTTGGCGTACTAGATCTCAAAAAGTTGGTCAGTTCGGACGATTCCATCCTTGCGAAGGTGGAGACCGAGACGGGATTGGACAGATTGAGCCTCGGACAGATTTCCGCCGTGCCGCTCAGTTTGAAGGTGTTGCCGGCGTCGCTTCAGGGGCAGGGCAGCGTCGAGTGGTATGTCGACAAAAAGAAGATAGGCGAAGGATTCGAGATAGAGTATACGCCGCCGAACGTATTCGGAGATTTCCTTGTCGTCGCCTATTGGACCGTGCAGACGGAGGACGGGCAAAAGACGGTAAGCGCGGGACACACCATCAGAATAGGCTATCAAAAGCTGAGCTTTGACACGTTTGCCACAATGCGGATCGGCGTGCTAGAAGGCGACGACGTCGTGAGCCGCTCGATCTTTGAGAGCGGCAAGCAATATGTTATCACATTTGCGGGATACGACAATTTCGATCCCGACGCCATCGACGACATACAGTGGATAATCAACGGCAAGCGCGTAGGCTTGGGAAGCACGCTTCTTTTCACTCCCGAGAAGGACGGCCGCTATGACATCGTCGCGAGGAAGAGCTCCGTGGGTGCGCCTCTCGAATCTCCCGTATGTTCGGTCTATTTCACGGTGCGCAGGGGAGCGACGTCGGACGAGATCTTCGCTTATGTTTCGTACGCGCTTGTCGGCGCAATAGCGCTCGCCGCCGTGATAGTTGTGACGATCGTCATCGTGAAGAAGTCTCGCGCAGAGAAAAAATAAAGGTATCGTGAATTTTGCGACTTTCCGTCCGTTTTTTACGGCGGAAGTTTTTTTGTCGACTTTTTTTGAGATAAAGTTGATTTATGTACTATCCTTCTGTTATAATACGACATAGAGGGAAAAATTATGAAGTATGATTTTGACAAAATTATCAACCGCCGCGGCACTTCTTCCTTAAAGTGGAGCGTTGCGCAAGACGAACTTCCGATGTGGGTCGCGGATATGGATTTTGCGGCGGCAAAGCCCATTTACGACGCAATGAAAAAGCGCCTCGAACACGGCGTATTCGGCTATGCCGTCGTCGACGACGAGTGGTATGACGCGGTGCAAAGCTGGTGGGGCAGGCGCCACGGTTTCGCTCCGAAAAAGGAGTGGATGCTGTTCAGCGAGGGCGTCGTGCCTGCGATATCCTCGTTTGTGCGCGCTTTCGCCGCTCCCGGAGAGGGCGTCGTGTTGCAAACCCCCGTGTACAATTGCTTTATCGGTTGCGTGCTTGACAACGGCAGGAAGATCGTCGAAAATCCGCTCAGATATGAGGGCGGAGCATATTCTGTCGATTTTGAGGATCTCGAGCGCAAACTCGCTCGCGACGACGTGAAATTGATGATCGTGTGCAATCCCCACAACCCGACGGGCAACATCTGGGACAGGGATACGTTGGCAAGGATAGGGAGCCTCGCAAAGAAGCACGGCGTCACAGTCATCTCGGATGAGATCCATTGCGACATCACTCGTCCCGGCTTCAAATATACGCCGTTTGCGGCGGCTTCGGAGGAGTGTCTGCTCAACAGCGTGACGTGTTGCGCGCCGTCCAAGGCGTTCAATATCGCGGGGATACAGACGTCCGTCGCGATCGTCGCCGACGAGGCGTTGAGGAACAAGGTGCGCGCCGCATTGAATGCGGATCACGTCGCCTCGCCCAATGTGTTTGCGATCCCCGCTGCGATCGCCGCCTTCAACGAGGGCGAGGAGTGGCTTGACGGCTTCTGCGAATATGTGTTTGAGGGCAGGGATTATTGCGTCGCGCGTTTGAAACGCGAGTTGCCCGAGATCAAACTTGTCGAGGCGGACGCAACGTATCTGCTTTGGTTGGATTGTTCCGCCGTCACCGACGACGCAACGGATCTGCAAAAGTTTTTGAGGAAGGAAACGGGGCTTTACCTGCAGGAAGGCGAAGCGTACGGCAAACAAGGCAAGAAGTTTTTGAGAGTGAACATCGCCTGCCCGAAATCTGTGATCAAGGACGGAATGAACAGGCTGATCGCGGGTACAAAAAAATATATCGCGAGATAAATTATCCTCGGTTTGCAAACTTGCGAGCAACAATTTGCGCAACAAATTTACGATCGTAAAACCAAAAAATCGTCCCATACGGACGATTTTTCTCGATATATCAGAATACAGACAACAGAAACTTATTTCTGCTCGGATTGAAGCTTGTTGAGCAGCTTCCCGAGAGTGGCTTTCTTTCTTGACGCTGTGTTTTTCTTGTAGATGCCGTCTTTTTGAGCGCAATCGATGACGGAATATGCCTCGTTGAGAAGCGTTTGCGCAAGCGCCGCGTCGCCTTGCTCTATGGCCGCGTTGAACTTCTTGATCGCAGTTTTGACCGCGGATTTCTTTGAAGTGTTGATGGCGTTGCTCTTTTGAGATGTGATGACTCTCTTCTTTGCTGATTTGATATTTGGCATAGTTATCTCCTCGTATTCTGATGGATACTTTTGATATATTAGCATAAAGTGCGCAAACTTGCAACCGTTTTGCTTTATTTTTTTTGATTATGCGCAAAATAACGCTATGAAATATCCGCATTTTGTCACCGATATGGCGATCGAAGCCGCCGAACCCGCAGGCGCGTACGACTTGTCCAAACATTTCGAGCTCGATTTTGGCATAGTTCGTCACACGCTCAACGTCAAAAACGAGGAGCTGGCAAGACAGATAGGCAGGGAAAGGGGAGTGTACATCACATACGATTGTCCTGCCGAAATCCACTTTTCCACGCGCGTTGCGAGCGCCGCGAAGGGCTATATTGCAGGCACGCTAAAACAGCTTGCGGGTACATTGAAAAAAACTTCGCCCGTGCTTGTGATAGGACTCGGAAACGCGGATATTTCCGCGGATTCGCTGGGCCATCGCACGGCGGACGGCGTCGAAGTGACGCGACAAAACATCTCGGAAGTAAGGCGGCAGAGCGTATGCGCGTTCGCGACGAGCGTGCTTGGCAGGACGGGAATACAGTCCGCGGAACTCGCCAGCGCGGTCACGGACAAGATCAAGCCCTCGCTTGTGATTTTGGTGGACAGTCTCGCGACGGGCAACGTGTCGAGAGTCGGGACGTCTTTTCAGGTGTCGACGGCGGGCATCTCGCCGGGTAGCGGCGTAGGGCAGGACAAGGAACGCATCGACAAGAGCGTGCTGGGCGTGCCTGTCATAGCGATCGGCGTGCCGTTGATGCTTTCGCTTCGCACGGCGCTGTACGGTTTTGTGAAGGATTACACCGAAAGTCAGGGACAAAAAGTGGACGAATTCAAACTGCGCGAGCGTATGGCGGACAAAAAACTGTCGGGACTTGTCGTCGCGCCGAAAGATATAGATTTTATGGCGACAAACGCCGCGAATATTTTGGCGGACGCCATCAACGAGGCTTTTTGTTGAAACTTTGCAAATTATTTTTGTTCACTTGCCGTTGACGGCGATCTCGAGGATTCGGGAATATTTTTCGCTCTCGTCTCTGCCCGAAAAGGCGAATTTTATAGGAGCGGCGAACTCGGGGCGCGGTTCGGCAAAATTTTTCAGCGCGCTTATGAGGGCGGGCGTGCCGTCGGCAAATCTCGTCCGTCCCAGCACGCTTGCGATCTCTTTTTTGCAAAAAGGATAGTGAGTGCAACCGAGTATGACGCGCCTGACTCCCGCAAATCGCTCGAGTTTTTCTCGAAGGTATGGCAAAAGGGAGGACATATCCCCGCCGTCGTCAAAAGCCCGCTCTATCAGCGTGGCAAGTTCCGGCGTATCTGCGACAAGCATACCCTCCGGCAGTGAAATTCGGCGCTTTGTTCCGTCGGTCGCGATCAACAGCGTCTTGCTTGGAGAAAAGAGCGCGGGAGTCCATCCGACGTCGTCGGGATAAATCGGCGGCAATATGCCGACTATTGGCTTTATCCGAGGATTATCCGCGCATTTTGTGGCGATAAACGCGTTGTTTTGCGATTTGCAAGCGCTTTTTGAAGTTTGCGAAAGCAGATTGAGAAATGTGGACGCCGTGTTGCAAGCGATCACCGTTACGTCCGAATTTGCCTGCACTCTCGCAAGACCTTCCGAGAGAACTTCTCCGAGTTCGTCGTCGTTCAGCGCGCCGAGCGGGGAGTGGAGATTGTCCGCAAAATAATATATCGCGTTGCCCGCAAAATTTTTCAATATCTCTTTGAGGACGGTTATGCCGCCTATGCCGCTGTCGTACACGCCTATCGTTTTCATAGTTCGTTTTATTCCTTCGCGCGCGGATTTATGACTGCTTTTTGCTTTTGGTCGGGAGAATGTTTCGCGCATATTTTCGGTCGGATGTGTTTTGGAAGTGGCGGAGGAGAGATTATTTTTGACGCCTATTTTTATTTTTGGAAAATATGTTTGCAAAACAGTTGAAATTTGTATGAAAATAAGCTAGAATCTATATATCACGCAATTTAATATATTGAGGTCACTATGAAAATTTTTGATACTGAGTCAATCCGCAACGTTGCGCTCATCGGTCACTCCGGAGAGGGCAAAACCTCTCTCGCAGAGGCAATGATGTTCGAGACGAAGACGATCGACCGCCTCGGTAAGGTCGACGACGGGTCCTCCACAATGGACTATGACGACGAGGAGATCAAGCGCAAGATATCCATTTCTTTGTCGCTCGGTTATGCTATCCACCAGGGCAAAAAGATCAACATCCTCGACGTTCCCGGGTTTTTCGACTTTGAAGGCGAGATGGTCGCGGCTTTGCACGCCGCGGACAGCGCGGTCGTCGTGACGTCGGCAAGCGGCTCCGTTACGGTTGGCACAGAGAAGGCGCTCGAGATGTGCACGGAAAAGAAAACTCCCGCGTTCATCTTCATCAACGCCGTAGACAAAGAAAACTCCGATTTCCTCGGCACCGCAAGGGCGATTATGGCAAAATATCATCAAGTCGTTCCTCTCGAGTTGCCCATTATGGAAGGCGGCAAGATGATCGGCGCTGTGTCCGTTCTCTCGGGGCAGACCTATGATCCGAGCGGCAAACCCGCTTCGATCGCGATCCCCGCGGCGATCACAGGCGAGATTGAGGAGTTCAAAGGCAAGTTGATGGAGCTTGTCGCCGAAACCGATGAGGAGCTTATGATGAAGTTCTTCGACGGCGAAGAGTTCACCGAGGACGAGATCCAAAAGGGATTGCACCTTGCCGTTATGGACGACACGTTCATCCCGCTTATGGCGGGCAACGCGCTCACGTCAAAGGGCGTGAAGAGGTTGATGGATTATCTCATCGACATTATGCCGTCTCCGACGCACGCGCACAAGATCAAAGCGATCGTCGGCGGCAACGAGACCGAGATCCCCGTGGATCCTTCCGCTCCGTTCAGCGCGCAGGTCATCAAGTCCGTCGTTGACCCGTATGTGGGCAAGTTGCTCATCTTCAAGGTCATTCAAGGCAAGCTCTCAAACGGCGATTCCGTTTTGAACACGACGGAGGGCAAGCAGGAGAAGATAGGTCAGCTCTATGTACTCAAAGGCAAGAAGCAAGAGATGGTGGATTGCCTCAACGCGGGCGACATCGGCGCGGTGGCAAAACTTGTTTACACAAACACCAACCACACCCTCGCCGCGGCGGACAACAAG
>CANQZE010000057.1 GCA_947628255.1 uncultured Clostridia bacterium
CAAACGAGAAACCCACAAACGGGGAGTTCATTGCCCTCATAGCCGACAAACTTTTGCTTGAATCCGCTTAAGAAAAGAGAAGCGTTTTTTGCGCCCAACAAATTCGCCTCGCGGAAAATTTATCCGCGAGGCGAAATACAGTTTGATCTGACGAGAGGGAAGTCATTTTCTGTGCGTGCGGCCGAGACGGATGTTGTCGTCGGTCCTGTTGCGCAGAGACGGGATGGGATTTTCGGCGTGTTCGGCGCGATAATCCATTCCCGTGCGGTCTATGTGCGTGCGGATGACCTGATGGCTGGGGACAAGTTTTTCATTGCCTATGACAAGGCGCTGATACGCGAAGAAATCCGCGTCGTCGCCAAGCTCGTTCACGTTGATATAGCCCTCGCGCAAAGCCGTATTTTCCACGGTTTGGGCAAGCACTTTGCGGACGTACTCCGCCTGCGGAGCAAATTTGATAAGCTCGGGGAAAGCTCCGTCGGGAATGACCTCTTGCCACTCTTTTTTGCCGTATTTTTTGAGCGCGTCTGCGGCGATGTGCAGATGCGTGATCTCTTGAAGCAGGCACTGTTCCCACAATTTTTTGATCTTTTTGTCCTTTTCGTCCTGCCAGCAGGAGTAATAGAGATAGCACTCGGTGTATTCGTGATTGAGCCAACACTCAAGCCAGCCCTCGGTCACGTCCATCAAAGAGCCGTATTGCGTGACGTGCTGTTCCTCGACGAGCGCGATCTCTTGATACAGCCGCCTGCCGAGATCGCTCTCATAGAAGGCGCATTGATTCATATAATAGTTCATCGTCTGCTGTTCGGCGGCGGTGATGATGGCGACGTCGAGTTTTGTGATCGGCGCGCATTTTTTGAAGTTGACGGGCTTTCTGATCTCGTCGTAGGGATGGCGCGGATGCGCTATTGTGGGGCGCCCCGGAGTGATCTCGGTGTAGCCGCCCACAAGTTTTTCGGCTTGAATACCCTGTTCCATATCCAGCAGATCCGCATAGCGATACAGGTGGTCGAAATCTTCCAGCAGGGCGAAGTCCAGCGCCGCCTTGACGTGCTTGTCGGGTTCGCGCTGAGCGAGTATTGCGGTCAGCTCCACGGCGAGTTGTTCATAGGCGATGGTCGTCTCAAGCACGCCCTCGTCTTTGGGCTTGAGACAGGCTATCTTTTTTTGTTGCATCTGCTCGCTGCGGCGCACAAACTCCAGCTGACGGCGGAGATCGTTATTTTTGCAATGGCGCGAAAATTGGTGCGAATACCAAACTGCCTCGTACTCCGTGCCGTTCATCAAAATGACGCGCGTCTTTGTGAAGGGATCGGCGCTGTCCTTGACATAGCTTTCGGGATAGATGGATCTGAAATCGAAAAACAGTTTTTCACTTTTTTCGGGGGTCTCGTTGAATGGATTGAATGACATATTGATTCTCCTTTTTTTTGTGATTATTTGCAAGGCGGACGGTTTTTATACGATGATTTTTTTGACAGGTGTAAAAAAAATATTGCAGGGAGCAAAGTGTTGTGTTAAACTGTATATTGATATAAACAATAGGCGAGGGGGAGGCTTTCCCGCGCCCGGGGAGATTTTATGAGCGATATGGAAAATGAAGTGAAGTCAACGCCCGGATACATCCATCCGACGCGCGTTCCGGCGCCGACGCCCGACAGCATAGTCGAAAACGGACAAGTGCATTTCGGCACGTTTGACTCGCCGTGGAAAAATTTGAATCTGTTGGACGCCGCAAAGCCCTGCGGACCGCGTATGCCCGACTGCCTCAAAAAGAGCAGACTGACGGAATGGGAGGCGTTTGAAGTTTGTATGGACGAGGGCGCGCTCATCAGCGCCGTCTACAAGATCGGAGCCATCAGATTTTCCATCTTCGTGTGGTACGACAAGGCGGAGGACAAGATCTACAGCTGGAGGAACATCGCTCCCAAAAAGAATGTCAAAGTTGCGTCCGAGCTTGTCAGCGATCACTGCTATTGCAAGACCAAGCACAGCGAATATCGCATTGAGAATGATTTTTTGAACGGAAAAGCCTATGCGAAAGGCTTCACAAAGGGCAAAAACGGCGAGTTTTCGATCGATATGGGCTTTGAGCGCATCTCTCCGCTTGCAAACGGAGTTATGCCTCTCGCCAAGAACAAGGACGGCTCTTTCAGAAACGCGCTCTACAGCGAGAAGGATTTCTTCAAAGCCACCGGCAACATCACAATCAACGGCAAATGCTATCTGACAAACGAGCGCTCGGTTGGCATCATCGACGACCACAAGGGCTTCTATCCCTTCAAGGCGCACTATGATTGGCTGACCGCGATGGGCAAGATCAAAATCGACGACGAGGACAAATTTTTCGCGTTCAACCTCACGAGAAATCAATCCGTCGATCAAGCGCAATACAATGAAAACGTCATCTGGATAGAGGACAAGTCCTATCCGATGCCTCCCGTCGTTTTCAAGCACAAGGACGGCAAGAAAAAGGCGAACGAGTGGCACGTTACGGACGAACTCGGGCAAGGGATCGTGGACGTCACCTTCTCCATCAGCAAAGTTTTCTATATGCCGATACACGCGCTCGTCATCGATTGCTACTATGCGTTGCCTTTCGGCACGATCAAGGGCTACGTCACGGACACTCAAGGGCGGAGATATCCCGTCGACGGGATGCTCGGCATAGGCGAGGACAAGACGACGCGTATGTGATCTAAATTAAACGTCGGATATTAAATCCCCGTAGGACAAAGTTCCCGCGGGGATTTTTGATTTTGTCGGAACATTTGGGACGAGTCTTGCCGCCTTGAATGAGGCGAGGGAGCATATCAATCGTCGGAGGTTTCGTCTCGCGCGAGGTCGGCCTCGCCGTCACGACGATTTTCGACGTCGAAATCGCCGCTCGATCCGTCGTCGCTTTCATCGTCGGCAAGTTTGGGGACAAGTTGCAATTCGGGAGCAAACTCCTCATCCCACGTCGCGACGATCGTTTGAAAAAGTTCCCGCCTTTGCGCGTCGAACTCCTTCATCGAGGTGCCGCTCTTCACTTTGACGCACACGGAGATAATCTTCTCTCCATAGCCGTAATCGTGCAGGCAAACCGCGTCCGCTTTTTCCACGCAGGGGAGCGCTTCCGCCGCTTGTTTTATGCGCGCGATCTCATCCTTTTTCACGTCGCCGACGACCACGGATCTCATACTGTCGACGATCATCTTCACCGCAAAGACGACGATGACAACGCTGAGCGCCATCCCGAATATCGCGTCCACGGCGTAATCGACAACGCTCGACACGACAAAAGAGATGAGCGTCGCGGAAGTGATTGCCGTGTCCAAAAAGCTGTCCAAAGCGATCGCTTCAAGCGCTTTGGAATGCAATTTTTTGTTTGAAAAGCGGTACAAAAGCCCAATGCCGAGCTTCAACGGAATAGTCACGGACAATAGAACGCAACTTTCGACGCCGAACCACACGGGTTCGGGCATCGCCAACCTGTTGAGGGAACGCATAAAAAATATGCCGCCCACGACCGCCGTCACAACGGCGACGATAAAACTCGCGAGATATTCGCTCCGCCCGTATCCGTACGGGACGGATTCGCTTTTGAAACGCAACAAAACGCAAAAAGCGATCAAAGTCACGATGCAGGTGAGAATGTCAAAAGAACTGTTCACGCCGTCCAACATAACCGTGAGGCTGTTTGACGACAACCCCACGTAGATCTTGACGCCCGCCAGCGCGATGTTGATCGCAATGCCCGCTATGAGCAGGAATAGCGCTTTTTTGACTCTATCCCTCATTTGGATTCTCCGTTATTTCGCGCTTGCTCTCATCGGGCGAGGCGGAAGAAACGTCCGAGACGAAGACGTATTTTGTTTTTTTTGACTTTTTGCCGCGCTTAGGCTTACCTTGGGCGTGCTGTAGGGCTTTTTCCTGTTTTTTCGCCTCTTTTTTTGCGGCGCGTTCGATGGCTTCTTTTGACAGGATGACGGGCTTCGGACGAGGTACGCGGAAATATACGTCGCTTCTCAAAAGCGCGTCCTCTCTCTTTTTGAGGGAGACGGCAAAACATATCGCGACGCAGAGCAGCGCGAGCAAAACCGCTGCCGACGCGCCGAGCGCAACGGTCAGCGTGTAGGTCTTTGAAAGCGCGAGAACGGTCATCGCCATATCCTGCTCCTCCTTCTCGCAATGCAGATCGCGACCGCCGCCAGCGCGAGCGCCGACGCACCTAAGATCGCAACAAGCAAAATGTTGTACCATTGCCACACGTTTTCGGGCGGATAGACGACATAGGTCGTCAAAAACATAATACTGTCCTGCGACGGCGAAAGCGTGATTTTGTTCTGCGTGCCGTCATACTCGTCAAAATGCGTCAACGACGCCAATTGTTCTTTTGCGGCGAACGCCAAATATTGCGCGCCTTCCACTTTGCCTTCCCATTCCACGTCGTAGGCTGCCGACGGGAGTTGCCTCGTCCCCGACGCGTCATAGAAGATGATGGAGTATATCGCGACGCTTCTGTATCCGCACTCGACGACTCCCTCGGGTGCGTCGGTGGCGATCGACACCGCTTCGCTTGATATCTCGACTTGCAGAGTGACGTCGTTCAGACTGTCGCACAGCACGCTGAACTTGCGCCCGTCCGCCGCCGTCGCATCATATCTGTATTGGTAGACGGTGTATCTGCCGCCGTTGAGGACGGAGTCGCTGTCGATGTTGCGGCATTCCACGTAGTAGTTTTTGTCGGTTATCCTCGCCAAAATGAGGGCGAAAGTGTCCACGTTCGGGTCAAAGTCCTCGTTGAACAGATAAAATTCCAATCCGAGATCGTTCACCGCGTCGCCCTCGACGAGGCCGTCGAGAAAATAATCCGTCGTCGAAAGATCGGCGAGAGGCTCTCCCTTGATGGAGGACAGATTGCCTATAAACACGATGAGTCTCGTCGGGTCCACCGTGATCTGCACGGGGAGCCGCTCGAGCGGAAGGTAATTTGCATTGTTGGCAACGTAGTCAAAATACACGGTGTAGGGTTGATCGGACACTTCAAGACGAGCGTTCGGGCTTATCTGTTGATCGGCGCTGAGCGTCCAAGTCCCCGAGATGTCGGGGATGACGATGTCCTTTGCCGCCGTGCCGTATTCTATGGACGCAGCTTTCAGATCGGGAATCGGCGCGTAATCGGGGATGACCTCGCAGTGAAATTCCTGACGGCTGTAGCGCGGCACGACGTAGGTTTTGTTGTCGAAATATATCTGTTCCGAGGCGACATATCTCACAAAGTATTCGCCGACGTCTTGGCTCCTGCCGAAAAACAACGGAGTTCCCGCTTTCTGAGTGTAGTTGTGAAATTGGTTGCCGTATTCGCCGTCCGCCGTCCTATATTGCAGGGTGCCTGTCATAATGTTCGTGCCTGTCTCCTTCATCACCGAAGTCACGGTGTCCGAAAAAACGCAGAAATCGCCGTCGTTGGATACGCTGTATTTGATGATCTCTTCTCCGGAGCATTCCGCGTCGAAAGCGGGCATAACGCCAAAGGACAGATTGTAGTCGTCGGGCGAGAGTTCGTTGTCCTCGAGCCACGCCTTGATATAGTGCTGAAATTGCAAAGCGGGAGAGTCTGACTCGCTGCCTTCGTCATTTTCAAAAAACATACTTTCCGTCGACGAATCCTGCAACGTGCGCTCGCTTCCCGAGACGAGATACAACCGCCAGCCCTCTCCGTCGTTCTCGATGAGGAAGAGAGGAGTCCCCGCGGCAAAAGCCTCGCCGGACGGCGCGCTCAAAAGAGCCGCCGACAGCAAAAGCAGCGCGAGGAGAAGGATTGGCAATAGTCTGAGACATCTTTTCATATTTGTTCTTCGGGACTTTCATCGGGGTCGCGTCCCGACTCGGCGTTTTTATTGTATCACGCGCGCGCATTGTACGCAAGCGACAATATTATATACAAAATACAATTTTATTTCCATCTTTATTTGAGATCCGCCAGGCGCGCCCGATTTTTTGGAGACGCGCGAAAATTCGATGCAAAGCGAGATTTAATATTGTTTTAATTTTCAAAATCTATTATAATCAAAAAAGGAGGCGCATATGAGGATCTTACTCGTGGAAGACGAAAAAGAACTTTCCCGCGCATTGGCAAAAATGCTTGCAAAAGACGGCTATGACGTCGATTGCGTTTACGACGGAGCGGACGGATTGAATTTTGCCGCGACAGGTATGTACGACCTCATCCTGCTCGACGTCATTATGCCCAAAATGAACGGCTTCGAATTGCTTGGGGAGTTGCGCCGCAAAAAGATGGATACTCCCGTCATTATGCTCACCGCGCTGAGCGACGAAAACGACAAGATCACGGGGCTGGACAGAGGCGCGGACGACTATGTGTCCAAGCCATTTTCCATCAACGAGTTGCTCGCGAGGATGCGCGCCGTGCTTCGCAGGAGAGGCAAACTTGTGAGCGACAACAAGCTCGAATATTCAAACGCGTCGCTCGATCTCACCACCTACAGGCTGAGTACTCCGCAGGGAGAGATAGGACTGACAGGCAAGGAGTTCGAGTTGCTCAGATATCTTTTCGAATATCCGGGGTTTGTCGCTCCCAAAGAGGATCTCATCCTCAAAGCGTGGGGAATGAACAGCGAATTCGAGAGCAACAACCTTGAGGTGTATATGTCGTTTTTGAGGAAAAAGCTCAACCACCTCGGCGCCGCGTTCACGATAGAATCCGTGCGCGGAGTCGGCTACAGACTTGCGCAAAAATGACAAAATCCGCACTTTATCCCCAAAAAACGACAAGATAAAACAGGGAATATGAATCTCATTCACAAACAGCGCGTCACATTCACCGTCGTCACCACCGTCTTTGCGGCGGTCGTTTTGCTTGTGCTGTTGGGCGGGTTTTTCGGCATAACTTGCCTCGCCAACGATATGTATATGAACACGGCGCTCGACAAAGCGCTTGAAAATCGCTTCACCTATAACGAGGTCTCGCCTCAAAATCTCAGATGCTTTTTTGTGTACGTCAACCTTGTGGAGGACGGATATATGGTGAAGGGGGACGTCGCCTATTATGGGGACGACATTTCCGACATCGTCAAATGCATCAAGAGTTGCAAGGAAAGCGGCGCGACGAAATTCAAATGCAAAGACAGATATTTTGTTGCAAAGAGCAAGGATATGGAACCGTTCAGAGTGTACGCCGTGCTTGATAGGACGTCGTATCACTCGCAACTTGTCAACTCGGCGTTGCTCACGGTGTTGCTGTATTGTTGCACGGTGGGACTCACGGCGCTTCTGTCCTATCTCAGCTCCTCAAAGCTGTTGCATCCCGTCTCGGAAGCGATGAAAAAACAGCGCGACCTCACCGCCAACGCCTCGCACGAACTCAAAACTCCGCTCACCGTCATATCCGCGAATCTCAGCGTCATAAGATCGGAACCGACGTCCACCGTTGCGGACAACGAGCGCTGGATCGAGAGCATCGACGCGCAGATCACAAGGATGCAGGACCTCATCCAGAATATGCTCGAACTCAGCAAGCTCGAAAGTTCCGCCTTGAATATGGAGGAGTTGGATTTCAGCTCGCTGACGGAGGGCGCCTGCCTGTCCTTTGAACCCGTATGCTTTGAGAAGGGAGTCGCGTTGTTGACGGATATCGCGGCGGGAGCGAGAGTGAAGGGCGACAAGGCGGCGCTTGAAAGATTGGTGAGCATCCTGCTTGACAACGCCATCAAATATTGCGGCGAAAACGGCAAGGTCGGACTCAATTTGTCATACGATCAAAAAAGAGCGCGCCTCTCAGTGATGAACACGGGCGAGAGCATAACCAAAGAGG
>CANQZE010000058.1 GCA_947628255.1 uncultured Clostridia bacterium
GCTGTACATATCCGCTCCTTCTTGAAATTATCATCCCGCGTAGACACATAAACAAGCAAAAAACTCAATACATATCAAAAAAAACGGTTGCAAGAATAAAAAAAAAAGCACGGCGTCGCCGTGCTTTGAAGCGTTTATTGTTCGTCTTTCGGATTTTGGATCTGCTGCTTCAAAAGATCGCGGATCTCTTTGAGCAACTCCTCCTGAGTTTGAGGAGCGGGAGCGGGCTCTGCAGCGGGTGCCGCTTCCTCTGCCGGAGCGGCTTCTTCGGCGGGAGTTTCGTCTTTTTCAACGGCTTCCTTAATCTTTGCCGCGCCTGCCTTCGCGGTATTGATCGCCTTGACGATGACAAACAGCACGAGAGCGGTGAGCAGGAATGTGATGACCGCGCTTATGACCGCGCCCCAATTGATGACGAGCGCCTCCGTGACGACCGTAACTCCGTCCTCGGCGAAAACGGGATCGCGCAATACGGTGATGAGACCGGTTTCCTTGTTTATGGGGATCCAGTTGATGAGGGGCTGCAAAATGTTGGTGACGACTGCCGTGATGATAGCCGTGAACGCGGCGCCGATGATCATACCGACGGCGAGGTCGAGGACGCTGCCGCGACTGATAAAGTCTTTGAACTCTTTGAGAAGTTTGAACTTTGGCTTTTTCATAGAAAAATCTCCTTACATTTCTTGATTCACATTTTAATCTTTTAAGTTGTGGATGTCAAGCCCTCAAAGAGAAACATATCAAAATATGCGCATATGTCGCGCGATTTTTGTTCAATCGGTTGACTTGAGGCGGGGCGGAGTGCTATCATCAAAGCGCTAGGGGTGCCGTAAGGCTGAGATGATACCCTTCAACTTGTGAGATAATCCTCGCGTAAGGAAGCAAACGAAATATGCGCGTGTCGCGCTCAAATTGCTATGTCCCACCTTTTGACCTCCTAAGCAAACAGGAGGTTTTTTTATGGAATTGGGAGATGTTTTCGACAAACTCGGCAGCACTCTTCTCTACGCCGTCATCGCGCTTATCGGCGGGATCGTCCTTGTCGGAGCGTTGGTGTTTTTCCTCAAAAAGGAGAAATTTGCGGATTTTCAAAAGTATGCCGCGGGTATATCCATCGGATTCGCCATCGCCGCGGTGATCGCGATGAGCTATCTCAAAGGGCTGGATACTGAATTTATGGGCGACGGCAAAGCGCTGATCTTTTGGCCTATTATGGCGGAGATCATCGTTGTGATCGTCGGCGCGCTTGCGATTCTCATTTGCGGCGTCTTTTCAAAGAAGGCGGCAAAGATCGCGGGACTTGTCACGGCAGCGGGCGCTTTAGGCGCATTTATCGCGATAATGGTGCAGATGGCAAAGTACTACGGCGACGTCGCGGCGGACTATCCCCACGCGAACCTAGTGGGAATGATCGTGTCCGCGGTGGTGTTTATGCTCCTCACGGTCGGGATATTCTTCCTCGGCAAAAAGGCGGATCTCTCAGACACGCGCGCGCTCGTGTACGGCGCAGTCGCCATCGCGCTGAGTTTCGCTTTGAGCTATGCGAAATTCTTCGAGATGCCGCAGGGCGGGTCTGTCACGTTTGCGAGCCTGCTCCCGCTGATGATATATTGCTGTATGTTCGGCACGCGCCGAGGCGTCATCGTGTGCCTCATCTACGGTGTGTTGCAGGCGGTGCAGGATCCGTGGATCATACATCCGATGCAGTTTTTGCTTGACTATCCGCTCGCATTCGGAATGATCGGCATAAGCGGCATATTCATCGAAAGGAAGGTTTTCAAGTTCAAGGGCGGAGCGGTCGTCGGTTTTCTGCTCGGCGGCATAATCGCAGTGTGCCTGCGCTATACCTGTCACGTGCTGTCGGGCGTGTTTGCCTTTGCGGACTGGGCGGACCTCGACACCTACGGCACGGCGGCGGCGTACAGCCTTGCCTACAACAGCTTTGCCTTTATCGATATGCTCATCTCGCTTGCGGCGGGAGTTATGTTGTTCGGGTCAAAAGCGTTTGTGGATCAGATGGACCGCTCGTCGGATAAGGCGGCGATCGCGACCGATGACGGCGAGCATATCTTGCTCAACGACGGCGACGACGATTTCGAGCCTCAAGTCTTTACGAGCGAGAGCGAACAAGACGAGACGTCTCCCGAAGAGTCTCCCTCCGACGAAAACTGATACGACTTGCGCAAGCGCTTTATTGGTTGCGTGAAAACTTAAAATTTACTCAACAAAAACGGCAGTTTATCTGCCGTTTTTGCGTCAAAAAAGTTTTGATTTTGCAATTTTAACAATTTTTGATCTAGCGCAAGGCGAGGATCAATAATTCTCTTTTTTCAGCTCGAAGTAGCTTTGCGGATGGTTGCAGACGGGGCAGACTTCTGGCGCCGTTGTCCCCACGACAATGTGACCGCAGTTGCGGCATTCCCACACGCTCACGCCGCTCTTTTCAAAGACGGTTTTTGTCTCGATGTTGTTGAGCAGGGCGCGATATCTTTCCTCGTGAGCCTTCTCGATCGCGGCGACTCCGCGGAATTGTTTTGCAAGCTCCGTGAAACCTTCCTCTTCCGCCTCGCGAGCCATACGCTCATACATATCCGTCCACTCGGCGTTTTCGCCCTCGGCGGCGTGGAGGAGATTTTCCTCGGTGGTGCCAAGCTCGCCAAGAGCCTTGAACCAGAGTTTTGCGTGCTCCTTCTCGTTGTCGGCGGTTTTGAGGAAAAGCTCGGCGATCTGCTCATAGCCGTTCTTCTTCGCGACGGACGCGAAATAGGTGTATTTGTTGCGCGCTTGAGACTCGCCCGCAAAGGCTTCCCAAAGGTTTTTTTCGGTCTTTGTGCCGGCGTACGGATTCTTTTTTTCTGACATAATGATTCTCCTTGTGATTTGATAACTCAAGTTTATACCTTTATCGCCCGTCGCGCAATAGCAATTTTGCAAAATTTTTTGTATGTCACTTTTCATATGAGGTGAAAAAGGGGACAAAAAGAGGGATGATCCGCTTCGCACCGGGGGATCCTTCGACTGCGCTCAGGATGACAGGAGAAAAACGCGCCGACTGCTTTTTGTTGTGGACGGATCCGCCACTCGAAAAACCGCTTTTAATTTTTTTGGAGACCTCTTTGCAACGCGACAGCAATTTTGCAAAATCATTTTATGTTTGCGCGCGAAAAACAAAAACAGCCGCCGCGGCGACTGATTTTGCAAAAGTTATGAAAAGGATTTGATTTTCTATTTACACAATATATACATCTGCTCCGCGCTTTTTATTGGAGATTGGGCAAAAATATTTTTATTTTTTTTGAGCCGCTTCAAAATTCCTCGAGGCCGAGCAAAAAATCGCAGGAAATATCATACAGTTTGCACAAAAACACGATCTGATCATAGTTGAGTTCGAACACGCCGTTTTCGAATCGGCTGTATTGCTGTTGAGTCATCAGAAGCATTCGAGCGACCTGCGCTTGCGTGTATCCCGCCAATTTGCGACTTTCTTTGAGTCTTTTGCCGACTTCTTGTTTGATCGAATTTTGATTGTTTCCGCTCATACCTCTATTTTGATTTTACATCACAAAGTGTGTTGACATACATCATAAAATGATGTAAAATATTATTGCAAATATATTGTATCAAGCGAGATGAAAAGTATGAAAAAGAGTGTATACAAAATTTTTATTGCACTATTGTCGATCTTTCTTTTGTTCACATTTGCCGCGTGCGATGGGACTGAAAGCGACAGATCAAAGGAAATATATCCTTCTCAGCCGGGCAAAGACGATCCGCTGTCCTATTATCTCGACAGCTTTGTCAACGACGAGTTTATTGAGCATTGGGTCTCCTATGGCTTGAACGCTATGGAAGAAAATAGAGGTAGGACTTGCCAAGTTACTTTGGTCGCAGGCGATACGGACGGCGATATGGAAGCTGAAGGCAGGCTTATATATGCCGGCGTAGCTTCTTGGGGCCCCAATGAGGAAAACGAGAATTATAATTGGGTATCTCTTTTTGAGAGCGAAGAAGCCGCCGAAAATTACATTCAATCCGACGAAACGATATCGGGCGGCAGAAGCCACATAAAGCGAGACGGCAAGGCGGTTTATGAGGAGACCATTGAAGGCTTCATCGAAAACAACATCAAAAATGCCGCTGTAACTATTTCACCCACCTATAAAAACAAGATAGATTTTGTCAAGAATGCCTTAAAAGAGATCAAGGATCCCAAAAGTTTGGTTTTTGTGATGATAGGCGGATATTCTGACTCAATTATGATAGATCTGCTTGCGACGCATAAAAATAGCAATTTGACATCAACATATGCGATCTATCCCAAGGAAGAAGGCTATAGCGATCAAGATGTGTTGCGCAATAAATATGAGACGGGGCAATGGTATACGGCAGACAGCTATATCAGCGATACCATAGAAGAAGGTTACACATATTATAAGGTTATCGACAAGCCGGGCTTTAAGTATGAATTCATCAAGGATGAAAACGGCGATCCAACGGACAAAATTTCGGTATACGCATACCTTTATGACGACGCAAGCGGCGTCAATATGGTCATTCCGTCCGAGATCGACGGATATACCGTTGAAAGAGTGAGCACTTACTTTAAGGTTAAACATCCCGACGGTTATTCCATATTGGACAATCTGATCGACGATAGCATAAAGAGCATAAAATTTCCACGGACAATGAAAGAGTTTACCACATACCCTGTGGGTACGATGGACAGCTTGACGAAGATAGAAATAGAGGACGGCAATCCATATTTCACGGTGGAAGATAACTGCCTGATAAGCAAAGAGGACAACTGCATCTTATTGAGGGCAAAGGGCGCCGGTGTATCCGACTAAGTTGAATAGCCGGATTGGGCTTCTTGCAAATCTTTACATATATTCCCATAGGGATGGGAAATCTGGACTGGAATGCCCTTGGCTATAAAACCGCAAAATCGAATATGAAGGCACGATGTAACAATTCGAGGAAATTGATAGGGATTCTACCAATACTTGCGACATCATTTGCTCAAACGGCACGATAGAAAAGACATCAAGCCTCGGCTTGTGAAATTAAAAAATATCAAGGAGAATCAAATTATGCCAAAGTGTCCATATTGTCAGGTCTAAATGCCCGAGGTGTGGATGAAAAAGTTTGAATTTTGCGCATAAGAGAAAACGCAAATCGGGATGTACAAAAGAATATAATTTGAAAAAGCGGCGGAGACGTCGCTTTTTCTATCGGAGAGATGTTTTGTGGTAGGGAGATGGACCTTGATCGATCGTGTTTTGTGTGGTTGGACCTTGATATGTCCGATGTCGATCAACGCGGGGAAGATGTCTTGCGCGGGTAGTGCTTGTGGACTGTCACTCCGCCTGTTTCAGATATCTGAAAACGAGTACGGCGCCCGCTTTGACAGAGATCTGCACTTTGCCGCCCTTGGAGACGTTGGAGAGACCGCGGGAGTCCGAGGCGGTGAGGAGCAGATCGTCGAGGGGATACTCGAGGTTTTGCGAGCAGTTGACAATGGCGTTTCCGCCCAGCGGCAGGATGGAAATCGTCTCGCCCTTTTGTGTGGGCAGAGAGAGGGAATCGCGCACGAGATACAGATTGACGCCGTCCTCCTGCGCGCTCGCTTTCATCCCCAGGTCGGTGGCGAGGCGCATTATCGCGAAGTTGCAAAGCGTGTGGTCATATCTGCCGCCAAGCACGCCGTAAAAGACGATCTCGTCCGCGCCGAGGACTTCCTTCGCATAGTAGACGGCAAGCTCGCCGTCGCCCGCGTTCTTGTGGGAGTCGTGTTCGACGATCTCGCCGTCGAAGTCGGCGGGTTTTGGCATAGAGTCAAAGTCTCCGAGCAACACGTCGGGCGGGACGGGACACCAAAGATAGCCGCCGTCGCAACAGATGATCTTGTCCGCGCCGATCTTGCGCGCTATTTGCTTGCCGCAATTCAAAACTATCGCAACTTTCATACGCAAATTATAGCAGGGCGGGGACATCGATGTCAAATATTTGCGATTTTCTGTTGAGAAACGCGCGCATACGCGATATAATGTTCGCGTACGGAGGCTGTATGGACAAAAATTATATCGATATGACCAATGAAAATTGCCGTCGGCTCAACGCGGCTTCGGAGCGCTTCGGGTCGCCGCTTGAGGAGAAGGAACTCGGCTCGCAAAAAATTTACGAGGGCCGCATAATCGATCTGCGCGTGGACGACGTGGAATTGCCGGACGGCGCGCGCTCAAAACGGGAGTATGTCGTGCATCCCGGCGGCGCGGCGGTGCTGCCTGTCGACGACGAGGGATTTGCGTATCTTGTGGAACAATTCCGCTATCCGTATCGCGAGGCGACGCTCGAGATCCCCGCGGGCAAGATAGAGGCGGGCGAGGATCCGCTTGTCACCGCCGCGCGCGAACTCGAGGAAGAGACGGGCCTCAGAGCAAAACTGCTCACGCCTCTGGGAGTGATATATCCCACTCCCGGCTACACAAACGAAAAGCTGTACATCTGCTTCGCGAAGGGGTTGGAATATGTGGGCGAACATCCCGACCAAAACGAGTTTTTGCACGTCGTGCGTATGCCGTTGCATATGGCGTATGAGAAGATCGTCCGCAACGAGATCAAGGACGGCAAAACGTGCTATGCCATAATGAGATATGTCCTGCTCGAACGAGGAGAGGATCCCGTCGAGGCACAATGATCGCGACGGGCGATCGAATTTGACGTTTTACGATATGAAAAAAGGCGCTTCAAACGCCTTTTTTGCATTTTTGAGTCAAATCGATCGCTTGGATCAGTCCTCAACTTCGCCGTCGACTGCGGGAGTTTCCTCCGCGGGTTGTTCGGCTTCCGCCTCTTCGGGTTTTTCCTCGGACTCGGGTTGCTCTTCGGTCTTTTCCTCGGGTTGTTCCTCGGACTTCTCCTCGGCTTTCTCTTCCGCCTCAGAGGGAGCTTCTTCCTCGGACTTGAGGGATTCCGCCATCTTGCCCTCGTCTATGCCAAGGTCGTCAAGCCAAAGCAGCTTATCCTTGAGCGCGAGCGTGAGGATGTCGATGATAAAGAGGATCCAGCCGCCGCAAATGCCGAGGACGATCGCCAAAACTATGCCGAGCGTGTTGTCCTTGAGGGCGCTCTTCGAAAGTCTGTAAAGCGTGGAGGGAACGTCCCAAAGCAGGCAAAGCAAAATCTTGACAATTTTGCTGAATCCGTTGTACTTCTCGAGATACTTTGTTGCAAAATCTTTCATTTTTGTGCCTCCGAAATTCATTCTGATAATGATTATATACCCGCTTGCGCGAAAATGTATAATGTTTTTGCATAAATTCTAAAATTTTTTTAAGATTTATGCTGAATTTACAAACTGCGGGGCGATAAAACTTTACAAAGGCGAAGAAATTAGCTAAAATGAATGCTGTCAAATCAATTTTTCGGAGAGAATTATGGAGATCAGATCGGATATCGAAATCGCTCAAAGCTACAAGATGCAACACATCCTCGAGATCGCAAAACGCGCGGGCATCAAGCCCGAATATGTCGAGCAATACGGCAACTTCAAAGCGAAACTCGACTATGGGCGCATTATGAAAGAGCGCGAAGGCCGCAGAGGCAAACTCATCCTTGTCACCGCGATAACGCCGACTCCCGCGGGAGAGGGCAAAACCACGACGACTGTGGGTCTCGCAGACGGCCTCAAACGCATAGGCAAAAACGTTATGGTGGCGCTCAGAGAGCCTTCGCTCGGTCCGGTTTTCGGCGTCAAAGGCGGCGCGGCGGGCGGCGGATACGCGCAGGTCGTGCCTATGGAGGACATAAATCTGCACT
>CANQZE010000059.1 GCA_947628255.1 uncultured Clostridia bacterium
TTCGGAAGGGGCCCCAATGGCGAAAAGTGGAAGATCGAAGAGGGGATATCGTCGCTTATGGAACTAGTCTCATCCCTCCTGAGCGACGCGCCGCTGTTTGTGTGCCTCAACAGCTACACGACAGGGTTGCAACCCACGGTGATGGCAAATATGCTCAAGTTGTATCTGCCTCAAAACGCCGTCGTCGACGCCGATGAGATCGGTCTGCTCTGTCAGGACGGGCTTGTGCTGCCTCAGGGTTGCACAGCCTTCGCGGAGTTTGCCAATTGACCGAAATTTTGAATAAACTATTCTAAAAATAACGGAAAATCAGAAAACTATGACGTACAAAGACTTACAAATCGTATACGAAGACAACTGTTTGCTTGTTGTGGTCAAGCCATATGACATACCTGTTCAAGCGGATGAATCAGGAGACGAAGATTTGCTGACTATGTTGAAGGCCTACCTGGTCGAGAAGTACAACAAGCCGGGCGAGGCATATCTCGGACTCGTTCACAGGCTGGACAGACCGACAGGAGGGGTGATGGTCTTTGCAAAAAACAGCAAGACGGCGTCCAGACTCTCCGAAGCTATCAGAGAAGGAAACGTCGAAAAGCGGTATCTTGCGGTCGTCGAGGGAACGCCGAGATACAGGGTCGACAAGTTGATCAACTATCTCAAGAAAGATAGCGCGACAAACACTGTGCATATCGCCCCCGCGCTCACCGAAGGAGCTAAATACGCGGAGCTTGACTACAAGTTGCTTGCGACTCAAGGCGATTGCAGCTTGCTGCAGGTCAATCTGGTGACCGGTAGGGCGCATCAGATCAGAGTGCAGCTTGCAAATATGGGAAATCCCATTATCGGTGATAAAAAGTACGGTGCCGGCGAGGGCAAACGGATGTCTATGGCGCTTTGGGCGGCTCAGATCAAATTTGCTCATCCCGTGACAGGGAAGGAAATGGTTTTCAGAGTCTATCCGCCCGAGATCGCGCCGTGGACAAGGTTCGACATAGACGTGTTTTTGAATGTGAACATCAAAAACAGCTATTGATCGAACGGGTCTATAATGATAGGAGAGGATATCTTCTCTCCGCGTCCCGGGACAAGTTCAGCAACTTTTTGCGACCATATATTTTTCCTGTTCGACGCGCGATTTGACTGCGGAGATATATTTGTCGTTTCCATACTCCTTTTCAAACCACTCCTCGGTGTAGCCGCGAGAGGCGAGCGCCTGACAAAAACGCATTTTGGCGACCTCAGCGCGTCTGAATACGGTACGCAGGGCAACGTCGGATTCCTCGGCGATCGTCGTGAAGGTTTTTTTGTTGAATACCCTCTCGACAAGAATATGTTTGTCGATGGGTTTCATCCTTTCGACGGTGCTTTTCACGATGTAGGCTAGGTTGACAATCTTGCGTTTCTGATCGATCAATTCGAGAATTTCACCGATTAATTGCTCGTTGCTTACGCCCATTTTCAAATGACGGCTTTGAAAAGTGCTATTTATGCGCGATTTTACGGCACAATCCAAAGAATTCGCAATTTTAGGTAGCAAAGAATAAGCAACAAGCGCTGCGTTGCCCCAACTTGTATTCATAACTCCTCCTGAAATTTTTGTTAAATTCGGACTTGCGCTTACAATATAAATAATAAGTCGCGGCAAAGTCAATGTTTTATGCAACTTTTCGACGAAAAAATTTGAAAATATTTTTTTGTTTGACAATGTGCGACATTATTCGTTTTCATTTTCCAAAATTCGACAAGGTCAAAGCGCTAAAGAAAAGAGATATGCGAGTCCCGCGGCGATGAGCGCGTGACAAAATTTGCGCAGGACGACTTGAGCAAACTTCATCTTACAGCGGGAGAGAAAGGTGTAATTTTGCATAGTGACGGACAGCCCGCCAAACGAGACGATTCCCGCGCATATCGCCGTCGCCGCCCTCAAGTTTGCGCAATTTGCCGCCGCGACGCATCCCCTCGTCATCTCGATGAGTCCGTACGAGAGCGACAGAATCGCGTCGCCGACCTCTTGCCCGCACGCGCCTATGATCGCCGCGTCAAACTTGACGAGAGGCAGGGTGTCTATGAGCATTCCGCACAACACGATATAGCCGCCGACATACAGCATATTGAGCGTTGAGTTGGAGATCGTTTTTGCCATCAAGTCGTCGTATTGCTCCACCGATAGCCGCGCGACGGGCGCGCGAGACGGCGCGGGATCCGTGCGTTTGCCGAGCCTGAAAATGAATCCGTTGAGCAGGGCGGCGCAATAGTGCGCGGCGAGTATGACGGCGCCTATCCGCATATCGTGAAAGACGGCGCTGCCCACCGTACCCAGCATAAAGATGGGACCCGACGTGCTGCAAAACGAGGATATCGCTTTTGCCTCTCTTTGTGAGATCGCGCCGGCGGCGTAAAGCTCGGCGGTCATACTCGCGCCGACGGGGTAGCCCGAGAGCATACTGAGCAACAGGATGTACGCGCTCTCTTCTGGGACGCCGTACAATCTTTTTATCGGCTTGCCGAAAAGCAAAGATACGGTGCGCGCCGCGCCTATGTTCGTGAGAAGAAGAGAGCAGAAATAGAAGGGAAAAAGCGATGGCAACACGCTTGTCGCGTACAGCGTCAATCCCTTGCGCGCGGACGTTAGATAATAGTCGGGACGGGCGAGCATCATCGCCATAAAAGCGACGATCGCAACGCCTGCCAACGCCTTTCCCGCCGTCAGTCCTTCAGGGAGCTTGCGCCTTAACGCCGTCGCTTCGATCATACAAAAAAAGTATGCGGATTTTCGCATACATATGATTTTTTGCGTCTCAAAATCTCGGGAAAAGACAAGTTTCAAGCGCGATTATATTTTGAAGTCAGTCGGACGTCTCGCAAAGTGCGCGTATCTTCGCGGCTTTTTCGTCAAGCGCTACGAGGGGACGCACGGGAGAGTCCGCGGCGCAGTCGCTGTGTTTGAAAAAGAAATATCCGTCGGCGTTCGCGAGCAGGGGCAAAAGCGTTTTCTTTTTGGAGGGACGGACGGCAAGCGCCGTGCAATATGGCTTTTCTTTGTCGGCGAGCGCGCAAAGATCCTTGGTCAACCCCACAGTCGCAGACGCGGCGATGCGTTTTATCGTGGAGCGAGTGTAGCGTCGGGACGTCAGAGAAAGATATTCGTCCATACTGTTGAAATCCGATTGCGATATGCGGTTTTCCATTCCCTCGCTTATGTTGGCGAGTTCTCCGAGTTGCGCCGCGGTCTTTGACTTCAGTGCGTAGGTGGAGATCGTGTTGTATTTTGCGATGTCGGTCCGCTTGTCGAGCGAGACGAAGGGCGGGACGAATGGAGCGATGTCCTCGCCCGCAAGCAAAAGCTCGCGTATGCCCGTCGTCCGGGCGGCGCTCCACGTTGTGCAGGGTTATCTTGTCACCGTACGCCGCGGCGGCTTTGATGTACTCCACGGCAAGGATATTGTTTGGAGAATGAAGCATATTCGCGACGTCGGGACGGAGGACGTCCAACGCCATCGTGCGGGACTTCGCGACGGAATATCCCTCGTTCAGATATCCTTTGAGAAGTTGGCGCATATCCTTTGACTCGCTGTTCATAAATTCCGCCGCCATACTCAATTGCTCGAGTTCCTCGGTCTCTGTGCCGAATGAGAGGGTGAACTCGCCGAGCATACTCAGCGTTTTGACGGCGCCCTTCGCGAAAATGTGCGCCGGAGCGAGCGAATATACCGTGGGAAGTTCAAGTACAAGATCGGCTCCTGCTTCTATCGCCCAATTCGCGCGGACGGACCTGTCCGCGATCGCGACGTCGCCGTGCTGTGTGAATGAGCCGCTCATAAGCACAATAAGGGCGTCCGCCTGCGTTTCGCGCTTCGCGGCGCGCAGTTGCTTGAGATGCCCGTTGTGAAAGGGATTGTATTCGGCTATGACGGCACAAATTTTCATTTTTTCTCCGCGTGTTCTTTACATTTACACTCAAATGGTGTATAAATATTAAGAACTTCCGTTAGATAATTATATATTATCAACGGAAAAAAATAAAGCGGTTTTGGAGAAAAAGCTATGGCATTCATTGACAAGGTCAAATCTTTGGGCAGAAAGGTGCTTGAAAGCGGCACCATCATCGAGAAAATCAAAAATGCGGCCATCGAAGCCGACAAAAAGATCGTCCTCTGCGAGGGCGAGGATCGTCGCGTCGTCGAGGCGGCTTCCATATGCGCGCAGGATAAGATCGCGCGTATCGTGCTTTTGGGCGATCCCGCTCAAATCAAGATAAACAACCCGAACGTCGATCTGACGGGCGTGGAGATCATCGATCCCAAGACGTCTCAAAAACTCGGCGAGTACGCAAAGCTGCTCTATGAGTTGCGCAAAGCCAAGGGTATGACCGAGGAGCAGGCGGCAGAGCAGGCGAAAGACGCCACTTTCTTCGGCGCGCTGATGCTCAAGAGCGGCGACGTCGACGGACTTGTGTCGGGCGCGTGCCACTCCACGGCAAACACACTGCGTCCCGGGCTTCAGATCATCAAGGCGGCGCCCGGCGCGTCTGCGGTGTCCAGCTTCAACCTTATGGTGGGCAACAACAAATATGTTGACGACGGCGTGCTTGTGTTTGCGGATTGCGGCCTGAATCCCACATACACTGCGGAAGGGCTTGCGGATCTTGCGATCGCCACAGCAAAGAGCGCGAGAGAGATCGCGGGGATAGAGCCGAGAGTTGCGATGCTCTCCTTCTCCACAAAGGGTAGCGCAAAGCACGACAACGTCACGCTCGTGCAGGAAGCGACGAGGATAGCAAAGGAGAAAGCTCCCGAACTCACTCTCGACGGCGAGCTTCAGTTTGACGCGGCTCTCGTTCCCGAAGTCGCCGCGCTCAAGGCGCCCAATTCCAACGTGGCAGGGCATGCGAACGTACTCATCTTCCCCGACCTGCAATCGGGAAATATCGGATACAAGATCGCGGAGCGTCTCGGTGGATTTGAGGCGATAGGCCCCATCTGCCAAGGCTTTGCGAAACCTCTCAACGACCTGTCCCGCGGTTGCAAACCCTCCGACATCGTTTGCGCCGTTGCGATCACAGCGTTGCAAAGCGTAGAAAAATGAAACATAAACTATTCTAAAAAAATACAAAATTTAGAATAGTCTCACAAAAATCACAAAAAAATAGGAGATCATTATGAAAATTCTTGTTATCAACGCGGGCAGCTCTTCGTTGAAATATCAATTGATCGATATGCGCACCGAAGAGGCGATACTCAAGGGATTGTGCGAGCGCATCACGATGGCGGGCGGCGAACTGACTCAAAAGACGTCCGACGGAAGAAAGCTCAACGTCAAGAAGGATATGAAAAATCACACCGAAGCCATCGAACTCGTGCTTAAGGCGATGGTCGATCCCGAATACGGCGCGATAAAGTCCATAGACGAGATCGGCGCGGTCGGACACAGAGTGCTGCACAGCGCCGAGGATTTCAAGACGTCCGTCCTCATCGACGACGAAGTCATAAGGATCTGCGAGAAGAACGCGGAACTCGGTCCCCTTCATATGCCGGGCAACATCGCTTGCATCAAGAGCTGCCGCGAAGTTATGCCGAACGTGCCTATGGTGGCGGTCTTTGACACGACATTTCACAGCACTATGCCCGCAAAGGCGTATATGTACGGCGTGCCGTACGGCGTGTACGAGCAATTCAAGGTGCGCAAGTACGGTTTTCACGGCACTTCCCACAAGTTTGTGAGCGAGGAAACGATCAAGTTGCTCGGCAAAAAGCAGAGCAAGATCATCGTCTGCCATCTGGGAAGCGGGTCCTCGATATCCGCGGTCAAGGATGGCAAATGTCTGGACACGTCTATGGGATTCACTCCTCTCGAGGGCCTCGTGATGGGAACGAGAAGCGGAGACATCGATCCCGCCGCTGTGGAATTTATCGCGAAGAAGCTCGGGCTGTCGCAGGCGGACGCGGTGCAATATCTCAATAAAAAGTGCGGAATGCTCGGCATAAGCGAGCTGAGTTCGGATATGCGCGACCTCGAAGCCGCCATCAAGCAGGGCAACGAGAAGGCAAAACTCGCGGTGGACGTCGCGGCGTATCGCATCAAGAAGTATATCGGATCGTATGCCGCCGTTCTGAACGGAGTTGACGCGATCGTCTTTACGGGCGGCATAGGCGAACACAGCGCGTATATGCGTAAGTTGGTTATGAGCGATATGGAATATCTCGGCGCAAAGCTCGACGAAAAGAAGAACGACAACGTTTCGGACGGCGTGTGCGAGATCTCAGCGGAGGACAGCAAGGTGAAGATCCTAATCCTGCCCACCAACGAGGAGTTGAGCATCGCTCGCGAGACAAAGGCGCTCGCGTCGGACGGGGCAAAAAAGTGACTCCGTCGGAAAATAAACAAAAAATTGTTTGACCAACCGCTAAAAAGCGTTTGACAACTCAAAGTTTATTCTTTATACTGAATAAGCTAATTGTGCGTAATATCCTGAAATTGTTGGAGGTAGTAAAAAATGGCAGTACCTAAAAATAAAGTTTCCAAGTCAAAGACAAATTCGCGCTTTGCAAATTGGAAAGTGAAGACCCCGAGTCTCACGGAATGCCCTCAATGCCACGAACTCAAAAAGAGCCATCAAGTTTGCCCCAAGTGCGGCTACTATGACGGCGATCTTGTCATTGAGAAAAGCGAAGAGAAATAAGCGGTAAAAAAAGAGTGCGCGAAACACTCTTTTTTTGATGACACGGGGAGCGCCTCGCGACAGCGGCGAAGGGAGCGCAAAAAAAATGTCGTATATCCTTTCAAGCGCCGCATTTTTTGTGAAGATATGAAAAGAATCATTGTTGACGCTATGGGCGGCGATCACGCGCCGGAAGAGATCGTGTTGGGCGCCGTGGACGCTGTGAGAGCGGATTATGACCTGACGGTCGTTCTTGTCGGTCGGAAGGAAAATATCGAAAATATCCTCAAAGAGGAGACTTATCCGAGCGAAAGAGTCGAGGTGATCGACGCGGACGACGTGATCACCAACGACGAAAGCCCAACTATGGCGATAAAGCTCAAAAAGAACAGCTCTCTCGTCAAGGCATTCGACGCGCTGACCGATGGGGGAGACGGCTTTGTATCCTGCGGCTCCACGGGAGCGGTGCTTGTCGGCGCGTTTATGAAAGCGGGCCGCATCAAGGGGGTTTCTCGTCCCGCGCTCGCGCCTATGTTGCCCACGCTCAAGGACAACGGAAAGGTCGTGCTTTGCGACTGCGGCGCGAATGTGGATTGCAAACCGTTGCACCTCGCGCATTTCGCGATAATGGCGTCCGCGTACGCCAAGGCGATGAACGGCGTGGAAAATCCCAGAGTGGGATTGCTCAACAACGGCGTCGAGGCTCACAAGGGCAACGAACTCTCAAAAGAGGCATATGAAAAGCTATCCTCCCTCGAAGGGATAAACTTCGTGGGGAATTGCGAGGCGAGAGATCTGCTCAGCGGCGACTTCGACGTGGTCGTTGCGGACGGATTTGACGGCAATATCGCGCTCAAATCCAACGAGGGTGCGGCAGGCGCGGTGGTCAAACTCATCCTCGACGGCGTGAACAAGGGCGGACTGCGCGCAAAGATAGGCGCGCTGTTGCTCAAACCCGTACTCAAAGGCGTGAAGAAAAAGATGGATTACAACGCGTACGGCGGGGCGTGCTTCCTTGGCGTGAACAAGGTAGTCGTCAAGTCGCACGGCGCGTCAAAACGCAAATCTGTTGCGGCAAGCGTCCTGCAAGCGAAGGAACTCGCCGAAAAGAACGTCGTCGATAGCAAAAGGCAGG
>CANQZE010000060.1 GCA_947628255.1 uncultured Clostridia bacterium
GCCCGCCTCGACTTTTTGGACAACGTCGGGCTGGACTACCTCACGCTGTCGCGCTCCGCGACGACGCTTTCGGGAGGAGAATCCCAGCGCATACGCCTTGCGACTCAGATAGGCAGCGGGCTTACGGGAGTGCTTTACATTCTGGACGAGCCTAGCATAGGGTTGCACCAAAAGGACAACGAGCGCTTGCTCGCCTCCCTCAAAAATCTGCGCGATATCGGAAATACGCTCATCGTCGTGGAACACGATGAGGAGACTATGCGCAACGCGGACCACATCGTGGACATAGGTCCCGGCGCGGGCATACACGGCGGCGAAGTCGTGGCGCAGGGCAGCGTCGAGGACATAATCGCCTCGCCGAGATCCGTCACGGGCAAATATCTGAGCGGCGAATATAAGATCGAAGTCCCCATCGCAAGGCGGCAGGGCAACGGCAATTTCGTGACCGTGAAGGGCGCCGCGCAAAACAATCTGAAGGGAATCGACGTCAAGATCCCGCTTGGAACTTTCACCTGCGTCACGGGCGTGAGCGGAAGCGGAAAATCCTCGCTTGTAAACGAGATCCTCTATCCCCGCCTCTCCAACGCGCTTATGAAGAGCAGGCTCCCCGAGGGCAAGTGCGAAGGCGTCGAGGGCGTGGAGAATCTGGACAAGATCATCTGCATAGACCAAAGCCCAATTGGGCGCACGCCGCGCTCCAATCCCGCGACGTACACGGGAGTTTTCACGCCGATACGCGAGCTTTTCGCCTCTCTTCCCGACGCGAAGGCGAGGGGATACGGCGCGGGGCGCTTCTCCTTCAATACGTCGGGCGGCAGATGCGAGCATTGCTCCGGCGACGGCATAATCAAGATCGAGATGCACTTCCTGCCCGACATCTACGTGCCGTGCGAGGTGTGCAAGGGCGCGAGATACAACCGCGAGACGCTGGAGGTGCGCTACAAGGGCAAAAACATCTCGGAAGTGTTGGATATGACCATAGAAGAGGCGACGTCCTTCTTTGAAAATATCCCGCGCATACGCAACAAGATCCGCACGCTCAACGAGGTCGGGTTGGGCTACGTCAAACTCGGGCAGTCCTCGACGACGCTCTCGGGCGGCGAGGCGCAACGCGTCAAACTTGCGACGGAACTCTCCCGCCGCTCCACGGGCAAGACGCTGTACATCCTGGACGAACCCACGACGGGACTGCATACGCACGACGTCGGCAAACTGCTCGCGATACTTCAACAGCTCGTCGAACAGGGCAATACCGTCGTCGTCATAGAGCATAACCTCGACGTCATCAAAGTCGCGGACTACATCGTCGATTTGGGACCGGACGGAGGCGATCGCGGCGGCAGAGTCGTGGCGTTGGGAACGCCGGAACAGGTCGCGGAAGTCAAATCGAGCTACACGGGCGAATTTTTGAAAAAGATTTTGAAATAGGTCGCGATTTGCGCGTCGAGATCATATCGGATAAGATCCGAAAAATATACGGAAAATGACCTTTCAAAAACAAAAAGCGGGGCTAAACCTCGCTTTTTTCGAAATAAGGCGTGCCTAACCGTCATAAATTGCTCTTGTAGACCTCTCCCCAATCGGACATAGCGTCGAGAATGGGTTTGAGCGACTTCCCGAGCGGGGTAAGAAAATATTCGACGCGGGGAGGGACCTCCGCATAAACTTTTCTGTTTATGAGGCCGTCCTCTTCGAG
The DNA here is from genome assembly GCA_947628255.1 of uncultured Clostridia bacterium. GTDB lineage: Bacteria > Bacillota > Clostridia > Christensenellales > CAG-917 > CAG-475. The sequence goes on from CANQZE010000060.1 coordinate 1,697, forward strand.
CGCGCGCAAGTTGTCCGTCAGCACTCTCTTGCTGATGGCGGGGATGGACTTCAGAAAATCCGTGAAGCGCTGTTTGTCATTGTAGATCAAATTGCGGATGACGAGAAGTTTCCATTTGTTCCCGATTAGCCTTACTGTGGTCGCGACCGGACATTCCGGCAATTCCTCGATCGTCAACATTGCAATATCCTGCCTTTGAAAAGTTTTGCTTATTATCTCACAAAGTCAAGTGAATTGTCAATAGTTTATTTTTGGAACAAGGTGTAGAGATTATTATCTGATAATAGTTGAGTAACTATAGTGCAATTTGATTTTCGCGTGATATAATATAGGCAAGATCGGTCGATCGAAAAAATTTTTTTGAGGTGTATTATGGCAGACAATTTCAGCAAGTTCAGCGTACAAAACGAGGCGCGCACGGAATTGCATAACGCGCTCGGTCTCACAGGCGCGGAGGTGAGCGTCAATGTTCTTCCCGCGGGCGCGAGCGTGCCTTTTGTGCATTCGCACAAGCAAAACGAGGAGATATACGGAGTCATCGAGGGCGAGGGCATAGCGTATATCGACGGACAAAGCGTCCCCATCAAAGCGGGCGATTGGCTCAGAGTCGCTCCCGCCGCAAAGCGCAGATTTTCCGCTGCGCAAAACAGCGGGATAAAATATATCTGCATACAGGCGAAGGCAAACTCGCTTGAAGAGTTCACTGCCGCCGACGCGACTATCGAATGAGCCGACTGAATCGCGGCGGCTTGTGCGACAAGCGCATTTCCGCCGCGAGTTTGACCGTCGAAAATATGGACTCGGAAGAAAAGAGAAAATATCTAATCCGATATCTGCTTGACGAGCAAAATGCGAGGGCGGAAATCCCCGACGACGAGTATTCGCAAAAGCGCCTCTTGCGCGCGCTTTTCAACGTGCGCGAGCCGAGGGAGGCAAGCGAAGAATTTCTGCGTGTGCAGGACGAATATCTCAGTGAAGAACTGCGGCTCAAAGGCATAACGGATATCGCCGATCTTTTGCCGATAAAGCCCGATCTGTACCTTTGGCAGGGCGACATCACGACGCTACGTTGCGACGGGATCGTCAATGCCGCCAACTCCAAAATGCTCGGATGCTTTTGCCCGAACCACAGTTGTATTGACAACGCCATTCACACTTTTGCGGGCGTTCAACTAAGGCAGGAGTGCGCCGAGATTATGAAAACGCAGGGACGCGACGAACCCACGGGCGAGGCGAAGCTCACGCGCGCCTACAATTTGCCGTGCAAATACGTTCTGCACACGGTGGGTCCGATTGTCTATGAAAAGCTCACCGCCGAACACGAGCGACTGCTTGAAAGTTGTTACTGTTCCTGCCTCGCTCTTGCCGACAAAAACGGACTTGAAAGTCTTGCGTTTTGCTGTATCTCTACGGGCGAATTTCATTTTCCGAACGAGCGCGCCGCCGAGATCGCAATTCGGACTGTACAAGAATACAAGCGAGAAACGGGAAGCAAGATCAAAGTCGTTTTCAACGTGTTCAAGGAGAAGGATTATGAAATATACGCAAGACTTCTCGGCGCAAATAAGTAGATTGAAAGAAGAACTACAAAACGCCGACGCTATCGTTATCGGCGCGGGGGCGGGACTTTCCGCGGCGGCGGGTTTCGCGTATGACGGGGAGAGATTTGAAAAATACTTTTCGGATTTTGGGCAAAAGTACGGCTTTCACGATATGTATTCGGGCGGATTTTACCCATATGAAACGCCCGAGGAACATTGGGCGTATTGGTCGAGATATATCCTCGTCAACCGATATATGGACCCGCCAAAGCCCGTCTATCAAAAACTTTTCGAGCTTGTGAAGGACAAGGACTATTTTGTTGTCACAACCAACGTCGACCACTGTTTTCAAAAGTCGGGATTTGACAAAGCGAGACTTTTTTACACGCAGGGGGATTACGGACTGTTTCAATGCTCCGTGCCTTGCCGCGACAAGACGTACGACAATAAAGACGCCGTTTTGCGAATGGCGAAAGAGCAACGCGATATGAAGATCCCGACCGAGCTTATTCCGCGCTGTCCCGTCTGCGGCAAGCCTATGACGATGAATCTGCGCTCCGACGACAGGTTTGTGCAGGACGAGGGATGGTATGCGGCTTTGGGACGATACGAGAGGTTTATAAACGCGCATAAGCAAACTAAAACGCTGTTTTTGGAACTTGGAGTGGGATACAACACCCCCGCCATCGTCAAATATCCGTTTTGGCGGCTTACCGCGCAAAACAAAAACGCGACCTATGTCTGCGTGAATCGAGGAGACGCCTTATGCCCCGAGAGCATAGCGGAACGGGCGATCTGCTTGAGCGCCGATATAGCCGAAGTTTTCGATGCGTGAGCGGGTTTTGATTTAGGGAGTTCGGCGGCTGAAAGCCGTCGTTTTTTGAGTGAGGACGCGCCTAATCTCGCGATTTTTTCCGCGCGATTTTTGTAGAATCGGCAAAAAAGCGTTCAATGCGCAACTTTTTTTGCGCTACGGTTGACTTTAATATCGCAATGAGATATAATATGCACGACAAAACTATTATATAGAAAACAAAGACTGTATAGATTATTTATATTTTTTCGGTTTTCCGAGGGATACGTTTCGGGCATTCCGAGGCGCGCGCGTTCAGCGCAGACGGTCGATGCAGGGCAAAAAATGCCTTTTTGAAATTTTTTGCGCACGGTTTTCACAATGTAGTTTTGATTATATAAATCGGAGGTCAAGATGGCCCTTTTCAACACTATCATCTCAGCCTTGGACGGCGGCGCGATCGCGGGAATTGCGGTCGCTTGCGCGATCGTCGGCGCATTGCTGGGCATACTCGTTTTCTTCTTTGTTTATCGTTCCAATTCGTCAAAGAAGATCGGCAATGCCACCGAAGAGGCAAAAAGAATTATCGAAGAAGCAAAATTGGAAGCAAAAACCATCCGTCAGGACGGACTCCTCGAGGCGGAAGAACAGCGCAAAAAAATGCGCGCGGACTTCGAACACGAGACGAGAGAGCGCAAACAGGATTGGCAACGTACGGAAGCCAAGTTGGCGCAACGCGAGGACTCCCTCGCAAAGAGACAGGAACAATTGGACAAAAAGGACGCCTCTTTGGATCGTAAGGCGGAGGACCTCGAAAAAAATCAAAGACAGATCGACGAGACAAAGGAAAAACTCAAATCCATCGAGGAGGAACTCGGCGGCGCTCAGCAAAAGATGCAAAAGGAACTGGAGCGCATTGCGGGTATGACTCGCGACGAGGCGGCGACGGAACTTAAAACAGCGCTCCTCGACGACGTCAAGAGGGACGCGGCGCAGGACGCAAAACGCCTCGTCGCGGAAGCGAAGGACAACGCTACAAAGGAAGCGCAAAACATCATCTCTCAAGCCATACAGCGTTGCGCGGCGGATCACGCGACGGAAAACACGGTGTCGGTCGTCTCGCTGCCAAACGACGAGATGAAGGGCAGGATCATCGGCAGAATGGGCAGGAACATCCGCGCGCTCGAGAGCGCTACGGGCGTGGATCTGATCATCGACGATACGCCCGACGTCATCACGCTCTCCAGCTTCGATCCCGTGAGGCGCGAAGTCGCGAGGCTCACGCTTGAAAAACTCATCACGGACGGACGCATCCATCCCGCTCGCATAGAGGAGATGGTGGACAAGGTCCGCCGCGAAGTGGAAGCGAGCATAAAAGAAGCCGGCGAAGAGGCGGCGTTCGAAGTGGGCGTACACGGGCTGCATCCCGAGATCGTCAAGATCCTCGGCAGGCTCAAATACCGCACGAGCTATGGGCAGAATGTGCTCAAACACTCCATCGAGGTCGCGTCGCTCGCGTCGGTTATGGCGGCGGAACTCGGCATAGATCCGAGGATCGCCAAGAGAGCGGGATTGTTGCACGACATCGGCAAGGCTGTGGATCACGAGCTTGAAGGCACGCACATCCAACTCGGCGTCGAGATAGCAAAAAAATACCGCGAGAGCGGCGAGGTCATCCACGCCATCGCGGCGCATCACGGGGACATCGATCCTCAGACGATAGACGCTGTGCTTGTGCAGGCGGCGGACGCAATTTCCAGCGCGCGTCCCGGCGCAAGGCGCGAATCGCTTGAGAACTACGTCAAGCGCATCGAGAAACTCGAGGAGATCGCAAAGTCGTTTGACGGCGTCGATCAGACTTTCGCCGTGCAGGCGGGCAGAGAAATCCGCGTTATGGTCAAACCCGAGCAAGTCAACGACGGCGGCACGGTGTTCCTCGCCAAGGAGATCGCCGAGAAACTCGAAAACGAGATGGAGTATCCCGGACAGATCAAAGTCAACGTCATTCGCGAAGTGAGAAGCGTGCAATACGCAAAATAAGAGGCGCATATGAGCGAGATCATCAAAAATGCGGAGCAAATCGCCCTCATCAAGCGCGCCGTGAAGATCATCGACGACTGCTACGAGGCTGTGCTTAAAGAAGTCAAGGGCGGGATGAGCGAGATCGAGATCGCCAATTTCATCGAGAAATTTGTGATCACGCACGGCGGAGAAGGGCTGTCTTTTGACACCATCGTCGCCTTCGGCGCGGGGGGTGCGGAACCTCATCACGTCCCCACAGACAAGAAACTCGAAAAGGGAATGCTTGTCACGATTGATATGGGCGCGGTGTACGGAGGCTATTGTTCGGATTTCACGCGCACGTTCGCGTACGGAGAGATAAGCGACAAACAGCGCGAGATCTACGACATCGTGTACGAGGCGCAGAAGAGGGGCGTTGAAGCGACCAAGGCGGGCATTTCCTGCCACGACCTCGACGCTGTGTGCAGAGACTATATCACCGAAAAAGGCTATGGGGACAAGTTTATCCACACGACGGGTCACGGCGTCGGCAGACTCATCCACGAGGACCCAAGAGTCGGCAAAGGGACGGGGACTCTGCTCGAGAACGGAATGGTCGTCACGATAGAGCCGGGCATCTACCTCGAGGGAGAGATGGGCGTGCGCATCGAAGATACGCTTGTCGTGGGCGAGGGCAAACTGTCCGCTTTGGACACAAAGCTCATCACGATCGACAGATAGGACGGCTTCTTTTGCCCGTCAACGCAGATTTTTGTGATTTTGCGCGAGGAGAGGCGCTTTTTGAGGACATTTCTCCTTGCCAATCGCGGATTTGCGTGCTACAATGAAATTGCGGCAAGTTCCGCTTGATACAAATTTATTTTAGGAGAATTATATTATGGCACAAGTTATGGCAGGCGATTTGAGAAAGGGCGTCACCTTCCTCTATGACGGAAATAAGATTATGACCGTCGTCGACTTTTTGCACGTCAAACCCGGCAAGGGCGCGGCTTTCGTCCGTATGAAGATGAAAAACGTCGTCACAGGCGCCGTTTTGGAGCAGACCTTCAACCCCACCGAAAAATTCGAGCTGGCTCACATCGAGACAAAGACAATGCAATATCTCTATAACGACGGCGAGTTCTACTACTTTATGGATGAGGAAACCTACGAGCAGATCCCCCTCAACCATTCGCAGGTCGAGGACGCGCTCAACTTCGTCAAGGAAAATATGCCCGTGACAATGAAGTTCTTCCAAGGCTCTCCGTTCTCCGTCGAACCGCCGAACTTTGTCGAGTTGCTCATCACCGTCTGCGAACCCGCCGTTGCAGGCAATACCGCCACCAACGCCACCAAACCCGCGACCGTCGAGACCGGATATGAGCTTATGGTGCCTATGTTTGTCAACGAGGGAGATACTATACGCATTGACACGCGCACCGGCGAATATATGTCAAGGGTGTAAAACCGCGCTATTTTGCAATCTGCTTTGTCAACGCCCATTTTTCTCACGTCACGTACGCAAAGTACGCTCGTGTTCGAAAAATGGGCGTTTTCGCGCATCTTATCAAAATATCGCGGTTTACAACCGCGCTTTTCCTTGTCTTTGAACAAATATCGCGGTTTTACAAACTGTACGTATGGGTGATTAGCATTGTTAGACACCTTTTTCTTATGGGGTCCCCGCAAAATTACGTAGTGATTTTGTGGGGTAACTGAGCGCTCTTCATCCAAATTGAGCGGTTTACAACCG
>CANQZE010000061.1 GCA_947628255.1 uncultured Clostridia bacterium
AGCGGGAGCCTCGCTGACGTCCGAAGCGAAAAGCCTGACTGTCACGCGTTTTGCATACGGAGCGAATACGGCAAATTGAGTGAAGCCGTCCCCGCATACCGCGCCGAATTGAGGGAAAATCATACGAACGCCTCCAAACTCGCGCGCAAAGCGCGAAAATCGCCGTCTATGACAACGTCCGCCGTCGCCGCGGCGGCCTGCACGCTGTCCTCGGGCGGAGAAATTTCCGTGTGGATATAGACTGTGCGCATCCCCAGCTTTTTGGCGGGGATTATGTCGGCAACTATGTCGTTTCCGACGTAAACGCAACGGGACGCATCAAGCGAATATTTGTCGAGAAGGCGCTCGAAAAACAGCGCGCACGGCTTTTTATATCCGAAATCCGAGGATATCTCGACGCCGTCGAAACAGCCAGCGATCCCAAGTTCCTCAAGTTCGGGCAGAGTGAAAAGCGCCTGCGCGTTGGACAAGACGTAAAGCCCGCACCCGCGCGCCCTCAGCGAGAGGAGAGTCTCCTTCACGCCGTCATAGAGCGCGAGTCTCAATGTGCTTCTCTTTCTGAAAAAGTTCGCGAGCGAGACTATGGTCGCGTCGTCCGCGGCCTTCCCGCACATCTCGAATATCCTACGCATTTGCACGGCAAAATCGATCTCTTTGAAGTCATCGTCGCAAAAAGATCCTTCCTCAAGAAAGCGCCACACATCGACGTCCGCGCCGATACAACTCTCAAAAAACGCCGCGAAATCCCGCCTGAAATCCGGATCGGACTCATCTGTGCGAATGTCGATCAGCGTGCCGTACAAGTCAAAGACAAAATTTTGCATAAGGGTATTGTAGCAGTCCTCACGCAAATTTGCAACCTACAAATCATTTGTTGCAAAAGCAACCCGACGAAGAAGCGGCGTCGGATCCCGAAGAAGAATTTGTGAGCGTCAAAGCGAAGAGGATCGCAAGCATCACCGTCGCCTCGCGATCGGAAATGTTTCCGTCCGCAAAGAACGCCAGCATCACAATGAGCAAAAACAAATACCAATTGTCGTCAAACATAATCCGCCTCCAATGCGCAACAGTATATGCGAAGATATGCGCCGTTGTGCAATTGCGTATATTCGCATTATGACAAAAAAGCGCATATAACGCCCCGCCAAGACAAAAGCTCTCAAAAAATATATGGGCATATGCGCTACAATGTCGCTATGGAAAGTTTGGTCGACAAAGAGACGGAAGCCACCGTGCAAAATTTTTTGCCCAACAACGCGACGCTGTATTCCCTCGCGGAGTTTTTCTCGGCGTGCAGCGACGTGACCCGCGCCAAGATCATCTGCGCGCTCTCGATATCCGAGCTTTGCGTGAGCGATCTGAGCCGCATTTTGAAACTCAACCAAACCACCTGCTCGCACCAGCTCAGACTTCTGCGCGCCGCCGACATCGTGCAACAAAGAAGAGACGGAAAAGTGATATACTATTCTATAAAAAGCAGAAAAATAGAGGACGTTTTGCTCGCAGGAGTCAATTTTTTGAATTTATAAGCGTTTTTTGAGCTATTTTTTGGAAATCGTAAGCGTTTTAAGTCATTTTGCGATCGCAAGCGGTCCGAGTCGTTTTTGGATGGTAAGCGATTCAAGTTTCAAGCGGAAATTCTCATTCCTCTGTCGGCGGCGCTTCTTTATCATCGTCTTTTTTCTCGCTCTCGTCAAAAGAGTCGTTTGAATATATCTCCTGCTCAAACATTTCCTCTTCAAAGGGTTCCTCACCCTCATAAGTTTCAGCTTTTCCCTCTTGCTTGACGCTTCTGTCGCGAAGCACCCTTTTGACGACAAAGATCAACTTGGAATATATGAATACAAGCACAATGTCTATCGCAAGCAACAAAACGGAGCCGATCAGCGCGATCGCCCAATACGGCAATATCTCCATTACGGACGGATCGACGACGATCGTCCCCACCGCAAAATACAATAGCGCCAACGCCCCGTTGATATACGCCAACTTGACGGGCAATTGGATATACCACTTGACGTGCAGATTGTACATCACGCCGGCGATGATCGCCATAGGTCCGAAATAGACGATGTAGCCCGCTACAGCGGCGATGTCAGAACCTGCGATGAAAAAGCTCGCCGTCCCAGAGACCGCAAACGCCATAACGCTCGCAAACCAATACCTCTTTGCAAGCGGGATCATCAAGCTCAGTCCCGCGGCAATAAAAAAAGCGACCGTCGTCACGCGGACGTACACTCCGAGCGTCACGAAAATTATCGCGAGCGCCGCCGAAATGCCTGCAAGAGCAAGCGAGTAGATCATATCCGAACGGTCAAACTTTTTCATTTCTGTCTTACGGAGACAGTCGCGCGCACGGCGCAGCTGTACACAATTAGGCTCCAAAATGCCACTGAACAGTGATATTTTGCAAAAGTATTATAAAAATTGCGCAAATATATAATACTTTTTACGCCGTCAGCAACAACGGATCAGATCTCCGCCCATACACTCGCAACAGCAGTCCGCGCACCAAAGCGTCTCGCACGCCGCGCAACAGCCGTCCGACGCGCTGGCGGGAGATTGCGAATAGGTCCTGTTTGTTTGAGCGGTCTGGGGATTGGACGCCGAACCATAAACGCCGCCCGACCCTTCCGCGTCATATGGGCGGGAGCCGTCCATCTTCTTTTTGAGGTTGTTCAACGCCCTTTGATACTTTTCGTTGGCGGGGTCCATCTGAAGCGCTATCTCAAGCTGTTTGCGGCTGTCCCCCAACCAATTTTTCTCATAGAACACGATGGATTGCATATAGTGCCACTCCGCGCCGCGATAGGATATCTTGTCCAGCTCGCTTTGAGCAAGCTCGACGTTTTTTGCGCGTATCGCCTGCTTGACGTCATCGTAATTGGATTCGCCCTCTCCCGAGACTTCCGCGTTTTCGTGAGTGGATTCGATCGCGTCTTTGTAGGCTCCCTCGAGCAACTCGAGCTGTCTCGCCGCGTCGGCGCCGCTCTCCCCTTCGTCGAAAAGATGAGCGCGCAACTCCTCTCGCTTTGCCTTGTATGCTTCTTCGATCTCGCTTTGAGTGGCGTTTTTGTCTATCCCCAAAATCACAAACGGGTCATTTGGCATTTTTCTTCTCCTTTGAGCAATCGCTCAATTTGCATGCGTATCCCGAGATACACCGTGTTGCTCAGCACGCCCTCATACAGCTCTATATGCATAAGGTTGTAGCCGCCAACCATTTTGTTGTAGGTGGAGCCGAGCAAAAACTCAAGCTCCTCTCTGTTCTTGTCCAGAAAATCGCGCTTGTTGTCGCACTTGCCCAAGCTCGCGACAAGCGGATTGTATCTTCCTTTTTTGCTGTCCTTCTCGACGTCGTCGACGGCGTCCATCAGATAGACGAGCCTGCCGAGGTTGTAGGTGAAGTCGTCGATGTCGGGATCGGTGGGCATAAACTCGCGAGTGATGTCCCTCATCAGCGACGCGAATTGATCCGCCGCCCTGTCTATGCTGTCGCAATTTGCCGCTTCGAGTTCTCTTAGCGCGTCAAATCGCCGAGTCATCATCGCGTCTATGGCGGGCAACCTTTTTGCGGCGCGACGTTTTCTGAGCGCCAGGCGCCACTTGAGCGGAGCACGCATACGCTTGCCGTCCTTGACGTCGTCGTCGATGTTGTAATATACGAGCAACACGGCGAGGTCCGCCATCTTGCGGCTCAGATCGTCCACGGCGACGGAAACTTTGCGCTTGCCGTTGTAGACGCAAACTTTGCGCTCAAACGTGACTTCTTGCCCCATAAGGCTGTGCAACAACACGCTGTAGAAGGTCATGTCATAGTTTGTGCAGAGCCTTGTCGGCTGCGATCCCGTCTTGGAGAGCGCGCGGCAAAGTCCGCAATAAAATGCCTGAAAGACGTTAAAGTCCTTGATGTACATATTGTTTTTGTCAGGTATAACGTATCCAAACATATCCTTTATTATGCGCTTTTTTTATTAAATGAAGATGAAATCTCAAAATGAAATGAGTCCCACCTTCTTTTTGACCTTGCGCAAAGTCTTTTCGGCGAGGTATGACGCCTTATCCGCGCCGTCCTTGGCGACGGACGCGAGATACGCTTTGTCCGCAATATATCTCGCATATTCGCGGCGAATAGGCTCAAAAGCGGCGGCGACCGCCTCTCCCACGGCGATTTTGAAAGTGCCGTAGCCCTGACCCGCGAATTCCTTTTCCACGTCGGCGGGCGCTTTGTCGCAAATGGCGGCGTAGATGTTGATGAGGTTGCTCACGCCGGGCTTATCCTCGCGCACTACGATCTCGTTGCCGCTGTCCGTGACGGCGCGCTTGAATTTGCGCACTATCGTCGCCTCGTCGTCGATGACGGAGACGTAGGCGTTGGGATCGGGATCGGATTTGGACATCTTCGCGGTCGGATCCTGCAAGGAGCAGATCTTTGCGCCGACGGTCGGGATGTACGCCTCGGGGACTTTGAAAGTCTCGCCGTAGCGATTGTTGAAGCGTATCGCGATGTCCCTTGTAAGCTCGAGGTGCTGTTTTTGGTCCACGCCGACGGGAACGAGGTCGGACTGAAACAGCAATATATCCGCCGCCATAAGCACGGGATAGTCCATAAGCCCCATATTGATGTTGTCCGCGTGCTTGGCGCTCTTGTCCTTGAATTGCGTCATACGCGACGCCTCGCCCACATAGGTGTTGCAATTGAGAATCCACTGAAGCTCGGTGTGCTGGCGCACGTGCGATTGAAAATATATTATCGCCTTTTCAGGGTCAAGCCCCATCGCGAGATATTGCGCGAAAAAGCCGAGCGCCGTCTGTCTGAACTCGGCAGGCTCCCTTCTCAGAGTGAGCGCGTGCAGATCCGCGATGAAAAATATGCTGTCGAAATCCGACTGCATCTTGCGCCAATTGTTGACCGCGCCGATGTAGTTTCCCAGCGTTATCGTGCCCGTGGGCTGTATGCCGCTGACTATTCTCTTTTTCTCTTCCATAAATATCCTCTAGGCGCTTTCGAGAAGGAAAGCGACGATTTCGTCTTTGATATCGCAAGCGCAGACTCGCTTCACGGACAGCCCGTCCGCCTTTCGTATCTCCGCAATGCGGTCGGGAATCTCCAACGCGGTAAACTCCTCCAGGTCGCGCAAGGCGTCGCCCTTGACGTCCCCTTCTCTTATCAACCCGAGAGTCTCTTCCGCGTGCAGGAAAGGATTTTCCGTCTGCACAATGACGGCGTCTTTGCAACTATCCATCACGGCGTCGAAAAGCTCGTACAAAGTCGCCACATCCGCCGTGACGGGATCGAAAGCGACGCCGTCCTCTTCAAACAGCTCGCGCGCGCTTACGACATACGAGGCGTTCTCGTGTCCCGCCTCGGTCATTTGATACGCCTCGCAGGATTTGTCCGGCGTTATCTCGAATTTTCCGTCCTTTTCAAGTTCCGCGACGGCATTTCTCGTCGCTTGCGCGTCACCGCCGCAAAGCTCGAACACAAACCTCTCTATGTTGACGGGGACGATGATCTCCTTCGGTTCCTCGTCCTCGAAAAGCCCTCCTCCAAAGCCGAATCGCCTGTCGTTGACAAGCTCGGCAATGGCGCCGTCCGCCGATTGAAGCACCATATTCGCCACGGGAAGCCCCATACGCTTTGCCCAGCACAACGCGACCGCGGCGGTCAGATCGCGGGACGGAAGCGCAACGTCGATCTCTTCGCGCTTGGAGACGTCTCCGCCGAAAAGATCGCAATACGCGGAGAAAAAAATCGCGATGTACGGCAATATCCTGCCCAACGAATGTTCTATGTCGAGGATGAGATCCGCGCCTTCCGCCGCGACATCTTTGGACATATTTCGCAAAAGTTTTTTTGCGTCCTCGATCTCTTCAGATGGGATGGCGAACGCTTCCGCGCCCAAACCTCTCTCATATGCCGCGCCGCGCAAGTGAAGTTCGTCGCAATCATCGGAACATAGCGCGACGGCTTTAAGCCCGTCTACGCCGCGAAACGCGTGCAAAAACGCGCCGCATTCCGTCGCCGTCCCCACAAACGGAACGAGGGCGGGCCTTTCCGCGCCTTCCTTTTTGCGGCAGGCGGAAAGCAACCTTGCCGAAACGGCGTACGCGATGTCGTCCGCCATTCCCGTCGCGCCAGACGCCAGATCCAGCACATATCTGCTCTCCTTTGTCTGAAGCAAAACGGGACTGTCCCCCGCCGTCGCAAGCGCGTCCTCGCATATGCCCTTGACGTCTATGCCGAGGACGAACAGCGAGAGCAGGCTCTGCGTCCTCTCGCAAAAATTTTGCGCGCAAAGTTTATCCCAAAATTCCGTCGACAATTTAGGCAAAGACAGCGGCACAAATTTGCCGCCGTCCTCCGCGACGCCCCGCGCGATCGCCTCGCGGGAGTTTGTTTTGACGTTTGCCGATCGAGTGCTTGAATATTCCATCAATATTGTTTGAGGAACTCGGGGAATTTGTCCTCATCCTCGCTGACCGTGACGACAAATTGCGTCTCCGTGGATTTTGCGACCGCATAGATATCTCTGAAAAAGTCCTCCATCTCGTGTACGGTCTTGCCAAGCAGCCTGTGCGCGCCGTCCAGATAGAGCGTCTCGATATCGTGATTCCCCGCTAGGATCCCCTTTATGAAGCCTATAAGAGCAGGCTCCTCGACGGGCGACGAGCCTTTTTTGAGAACAGACGCGTTGATGAGGCGCACTTGATGCCTGAGCGTAAATTTGTAGCCGTCCTCCTTGTCCGTGACAAAGACGATATCGCCCTTAGCCGTGTCAACGTTGCTGTTTGCCATATCGATGATGATCTTTGTTTTGCCTGTGCCCTTTGCGCCTGTGATAAGCTTGATCATAAAATCCTCCAAGATTGGTTATATAAATATAATACACTATACAAACTCTATTTTCAAGTACAAAAACTTAACTTGCTTCAATTGGAAACTCGTGTATTTCAATCAATATTTTCAAGCAATTTGTTTTGGACGGCGAGGCGCAAGGCGTCGATCATTTCGTCGAGTTCGCCAAGCATAAACTTGTCGATGGAATAGAGGGTCAGGCCTATGCGATGATCCGTCACGCGCCCTTGCGGGAAGTTGTAGGTGCGGATGCGCTCGCTTCGATCGCCGGTGCCGACCTGCGCGCGGCGGACGTCGTCATACTCCTTTTGCGCCTGCGACTGATAAAAATCATACACGCGTGATCTGAGCACTTTCATTGCCTTTTCCCTGTTTTTCATTTGACTGCGCTCGTCCTGGCACTCCACGACTATCCCTGTGGGAAGATGGGTCATTCTGATTGCGCTCTCGGTTTTGTTGACGTGCTGACCGCCCGCGCCGCCGCTACGATAGGTGTCTATTTTGATATCGGCGTCGTTCAAGGAGATATCAACGTCCGGCGCCTCGGGAAGCACCGCCACGGTGACGGTGGACGTATGCACCCTCCCTTGCGACTCCGTCTCGGGGACGCGCTGAACGCGATGAACGCCGCTTTCGAATTTGAGTTTGCCGTACGCGCCCTTGCCCGTGATCATAAACACAAGCTCCTTTGCGCCGCCCAGCTCGGTGAAGTTCATGCTGACCTCCTCCACCTTCCAGCGATGCAGTTCCGCATAGTGGCGGTACATCTTCATGAGGTCCGCGCCGAAGAGAGCGGCTTCGTCCCCGCCCGCGCCCGCGCGTATCTCCATAATGACGTTGTTGTCCTCGTTGGGGTCCTTGGGCAGGAGCGCGACGCGTATGTCCGCGATA
>CANQZE010000062.1 GCA_947628255.1 uncultured Clostridia bacterium
CTCGCTCCCGAGCAGGTCAGAGTGCTTTCGCTCACAGATCGCACGATGGAAAACGCTAAGGAGATCAAAAAACAGCTCGAGCTTGCGGGCCTCCGCGCGGAAGCCGACGTGCGCAGTGAGAAACTCGGCAAGAAGATACGCGAGGCGCAACTTGAAAAGATCCCCTATATCCTCGTCATCGGCGACAAGGAGGCGGAGCAGGGCGTCGTCAGCGTGAGACATCGCAGCGAGGGAGACCTTGGCGCTATGACCATCGAGGAGTTTGTCTCAAAGTGTCTGCTTGAAGTGGCGACGAAACAGATCAAGTGATCCGCTTGACTATATTGACTTGAAAGCCCGCCTTGACTGACGGGCTTTTTGCATACAATCGCTTGATGATATGGACAAAAGCGTCCGTCTTGACTGACGCTTTTGTTGCGTGCGAATCTTTGAAAACACTTCAAATTTGGCCTCTTTTGACAGGTCAAACTCAAATTTTCACAAAAGGAAAGAGCCTCGAGATGAGGCTCTTTTGCGTTGAGATCAAGTTTACGACTTTGTCCACTTGCCGCCCGAATATTTGTAGGTGCTGCCGTTTGCAAGCGAGCCGCTGTAGCCGTTGAGCGATGCGGCGTATGTCTGTGTATAATTTGCGGTGAACTTGTAGGCGTTGCCAAACAAAAGTCCCATATAGTCGGATTTGTCTAATGTACCGGTACCCTCCTTTGCCGCAACCGAGAGCGTACTCGTTTTTACGACGACTGTGCCGTTTGTTCCGCCCGTGATCGTGCCGCCGAAAGCCGCGCCGACTTTGAATGTCCCGTTGACGATGATCTGCGCCGCGCCCTTGCCTGTGGGATACAAGCGCTGATCATTTACGCTGCCCCAGACGTCTTTCCAGTTGCCGTCGTACACTATGAGTCCGCCGCCCGTGAGATCCAAAGTGCCTCCGCTGTTGACTGTGATCTTTGAGCCGGGCAACATTTTGACTTTGTTGGGAATGGTGAGCGTGGCAGCGTTTGAGATCGTTATGTCATAGTTGTAGGGGATGGGGAAGTAGACTGTCGAGGTGTCCACCTCAACGTCCAAATTTATGCCGGATACATGCAGGTCCAGCTTCATATAAAGAGAGCCGATGCTCGCACTGCTTGAGGCGTTCAATGTGATCTTGGTCTTGTTTGTCGTTTCCTTGCCGACGGACGGCGTGTGAATGACCTGCATGCTGCCCGACGTCAGATTTATCATCGCGTTGCTCGACGCGACGATAGTCGTTTCCGCTTTGTTGTAGGAAGCAGGAATAACGCCGATCTTGACGTCTGTATCCTCTGTCCTCAGACTGACATATGCGATGACTGTTGCACCGGATTTTATCGTCTGAGTGATGTTTTGGATGTTGGGCATCTCATATTGGTTGAACGGTGAAATACTACCGGCCTTGTATGCGCCGCCCGTGAAACTGCCGCCTCGATAATCGTGCACCACAAACGGAGCCTTGAGCGTCGAACCGTTGTTGACGTTGAGCTTGGCGCTTGAATTTGCCGACGTGATGAAGCCGTGCAGATCCAGAGTGCCGTTAAGATCTATCGTCGCGGTGCCTTCGAGGTGTACTCTCGCATAGTAGGAGCTTGTGGAGCCTTGATAATACGCGCCGTTGTTTATGCCTGTGATGCCGCCGACGTTCATTGTGCCTGAAACGGTGAGCTTTACGCCGCTGCGGATGGTGAGCAACAGTTTTTGATAGGTGGTCGTGTTGAGAACGTCGATGTTGAATCCCGTTGCGCCTTTGCCTGTTTCGCCGTCGCCCGTGAGGTTTGTCCCGTCATAGGGCAGGTTGAGCGTACTGCCGCTCTTCAGCTCTGCCGATTTGCTGAGGAAAGCGTTGCCTATCAGCGTGATCGTGCCGCCCGTGGAGAGAGCGTCCTCGAGGGTGTAGGTTGTGCTGCCGATCTTTGCCGCCTTGATCTTGAATGTGTAGGTTTTGCTGAAAGCGTTCCAGTTGGTAGAGCCGGGGACCGTCACGACAACCGTATACACGCCGCCGTCCGAGGGATTGAAGTCCGCCTTGCCGTCGGTGGTGTAGGATATCTTCTGCCCGCCGTCGTAGGTGGAGGGCAGGCTGAAACCGAAGGTGTTGATGATGTTGAAGGCGTTGTTTGTCCAATCCTTGGAGAGTGTGTCGTTTGAGATGGATGAGGATTGGGTCAGCGTCAGAGTCGCCTTTGCGACAGAGATGTCGATCGTGAGAGGATAGTCCTCATAGTTGAGCGTGTTGGGATTGTAATACGCCTCTGCGCTCTTGGTGTTGCAGTCTATCTTTGTGGAGGACGTCTTCCATCTGAAACCTGTCGTGAGTTTGATGCTCGCAAGAGTTATGCCCTTGCTGTAGGTGCCTGTGGCTGTGCCGGAGTAGCTCATCCGGACGGGATCCGCCTTCGCGATCTTGAAGGAAGATTGCGGTCCCGCGACGATGACATAGTTGTCAAGCGTCGCGCTCGGATCTATCTCGACATAATATTTGCAAGTCGTATTCGCATTTTTGCCCTTTGTGTAATCCGTCTTGATCGCGATCGCGTTCTCGGGGATACGCACCGAGGAGGCGTCGTCATACTTGTAGCCCGTGACGGAGTAGGTGAAAGCGGGGATGTCGGAGTTGTATTTGACAGCCGCCTTGAGCTGGTCCACCGTGGCGGTGAGCGTCGCCTTGTTGACGGTCAACTTGCGCGGCGCATAACTCACTTCATAGTTTTTGGCGGTATAGCCGCTGCCGATGACGTCGTAGACGCCCACTGTTAGGTTGCCTTGGACGGGATCCTTTGTCCCCGATTTGCAGATGAGCGCGGCAAACGTGCCTTGCACGACCTTTGTCCAATCCTGCCCGTCGCAGGCGGCGAGACCGCTCGCGGAGACAACGGCGTAATTGTACGTGTCGCCGTAGGTGATCTGTTGCAGGGCGGTGAGGGTGAGCGTGAGATTCGCTTTTTCGACTGTCAAATCGCCCGCCACACACGTGATGTCGTAGTTTTGCGCCGACACGGACGGCTTGACGCTGTAGTAGGTGCCGACGTCCTTGCCGTCGTTTGTGAACGGCGCGTCGTTGTACAGAAACGAGACGCTCTGTCTGATGGCGGCAAAATCGTTGCCGTAGAAGTTGCTCGCCGTCAATTTCTCGCGCATTCCGCTTATCAGATCTGTGCCGTATGTGGCGGAGAGGGGAGCGAGCGTGATCGTCGCTTTTCTAGCGACGATGGAAAGTTTTGTGACGACGGTGTATGCGAAGTTCGGACTGCCCGTCGCGAGGATGTCATACTCCCCGACGCCGTTGCCGCGGCGATATTCCGTCCTGAACGCGACGCCCTCGTGCGAGCCTTCGAAGTCCGCGTCAAACTCGCCGTATTGCACGGTGGATGGCTCCTCGCCGTATTGGATGGAGGGCTGTTGCTTGAGAGTCAGCTTCACGGCTTTGGGATCCACGGTGAGCTTGCCCGCGACCGTCGTTATCGTGTAGTTGTGATTTTCGTCATATTCCACGTTGATGGCGTAGCCCGCGGGAATGACGTCGTTGCCTTTTTGATATGCGCCCGTCACTCTGACGTTGAGAGAGGCGATGTCTTGGGACAACACGTTGTTTGGCGTGTAGCCGTATTCGGGCGCGTCATCGCCGAAAGTCGCGTTCGCGTTGTTGGCGGTGAGCGTCGCGGGACGCTTTGTGATCCTGACGATGAAATTGCCCGGCGTGGGAGTCTTGTCGTCCGCGGTGATCCTGAAATACACCCTGTGATCGCCCGCGTCAGTAAACTCGATGAGTTCGGACTTGTAATCTCCGTCCTCGGTCAAGCAGTACTCATAAGTCACGTTTTGAAGGTTTTTGTCGATGACTTCCACTTGTCCCGAGTGTTTTTGCCCGTCGTACATCCCCGAGAACGCGTTGGTGTTGAATCCGATGAGGTCCTCGCTGATGCTGATCGTCAGCAGATAGGTGATGGCATAGAAATCTTTGATCTCGGTCTCGGAGCTGTTTTTGATGGAGAGGGGACTGTCGTCAAGCCACTTGAACATCTCGATGCCCGTGTAGGTGTTCGTCGCGCTGTCGTTTGTGGCGAGCGTGCCTGTGAGCAGGTCGGTGCTATAAAGATTGTTGACGGAGTTGTCGTCCTTCACAAACACGTGCTTGTAGGGGTCTCCGTTTGCCGCGTGGACGCCGCTCAGAGTGATTGTCAGCGGGCGCTGTCTCACATTGACGGAGCCGTTTTCGACTGTGACGTCGTGATTGGGATCTTCAAATTCCGCGTCGATGACGCCGCTCGTGGAACCGGGGATATAATCGGTGGTGTAGCTCGGGACGGGGGATACGCCATAGAATGACGTGTCGTCAAGCAGGGAATAGGTGAAAGCGAGCGAGATCGCTTCGCCATAGGTCGCGTCGACGTCGTTCACCTTGAGGCGTACGGGGCGTTTCGAGACGGTGAGACTGCCGTTTTTGACGCTGACGTTGTAGTTGGAGTTGACGTCGTTTTCCTTGAGCGTCGCGATGACAGAGTACGTCATCGAAGCGCCGAAGCCGCGTTCGTAATCCGTTTCGAAATCGAATGTGAGAGCTTCCTCGCCGAACATCTCGCTGCCTTCGTCAAGCGTAAACCCAAAGTCCTCGGATGGAGCGGGATCGCCAAAGATCACGTTCGCGCTGTTCACCGTGACGGAAACGTCGCGCTTTCTCACGGATATGGAGCAGTCGCCGAATATCGTGGCGGCGTAATTTTTGAGGGACGCCTCGTCAAGTTTGACCTTGACGGCGAAGGTTGAACCGGCGGGCTTGCCCGCGGCATACTCGGTCTCCACACTGACGGTGGGCAGGGCTCCGTTTTCGGGCGTGCCGATGACGGTGAAAGCCTTGCTCGCGTCAAACTCGTCGCCATAGCTGAGAGTGAGATCGTTCAACTCCAGACTGATGTCGGCTTTTCCGACGTAAAGTTTGTTTGTCGTAATGGAAAATTCCACATTGGGATCGTCAGCGTGGACAATGTTTATGACATATTCTCCCGCGGGATCGCCTGAGACATAGTCCGTGCTTGCGTGGATGTTCAGACTCTCGGCAAGCTCCGTCGGGATCTGTCCGGTCTCGGCGGAGAGGGAGAACTTGCTCTCGTCCAACGCGAACGCATAGCCGTAGGTCGCCGATTGCTCCGCCGCGACGACTTTGAGCATAGCGGGGGAGACTGTGACCTCGAAAGAATTTTCGACGCGCTCGTAGTTTTCAAGCTCGAGCAAATAGAAGATCTGATAAGTCCCCGCGTTTGTGACGGTGGGGATGTCGGGCAGATATTCGGTTTGCCCGACGGGATCGTCCTTTTTGACGACGCGATATTTCGGCACGCACGCTTCTGTGGCGACAGTCACCTCGAATCCGTGCTTTTCGCCGTCATAGACAAAGGATTCGTTTTTCGGCTCGACATACACGATGTGGCCGAGGTTGATGATCGCCGTGGCATACACCGTGATGTTGTAGTTTTGAGTGACGATCTCGCCGTCGCTCGCCTTGACGACGACCGTCTCTTCAAGCCCGTCGCCGATATGATATGTGCGAGGAGTCGTGCCTGTCAGAGTGAGTGTGACAAACACCGTGTGACCGTGATCGGTCAGCAGCCCTTCGACGCTTTCAAACTCGGTCAGTTCGAAATTATTTTCCGGCGATCCGAAGGGCAGCAGGAAGTCGCGCTTTGCCTTGATCGTCAGATTTTTGGCGGATACGGAGACCACGCCTTTGAGCTCGGCGCCGTTTTCGCCCCTGAAATCATAGTTGTCCGCTCTGAGTCCGTTGACAAAATAGGAATATTCGCCCACGCCGTAGCCCGCGACATAGTTGTCGGAGCCGAGGATGGCGTAATTTGTCGAGACGGCGCTCGCGTCGTCGTCGTGTTTGAAGCCTTCGAAAATCAGCGCGACGCTCGAGAGAATGGGAAGGCGATCGCCATAGGTGACGGTGAGTTTTGGAAGTTTGACCGTGAGCGGCGCCTTGGAGACGATCGCGGTGATGAGGTTGTCGTCGGACGCGGCGTCGTCATAGCCCTGAGAGGACGCGACGAGCCTAACGCAGAATGTGTAGTTTCCGACGACAAGTTTTCCCGGATCGAGCGTGGCGCCCGTGCCGAGTTTCAACTCCTCCAAATGGTTCTGTTTGCCGTCCTCCGTGAAATCCGCCGTGTACCACTCATAGGTGTAGACGATGTTTTCGGCGGGGGAGGGAACTTCGATCACGGAGATCGCAAGCGGATCGCCGTATGTTGCAAACACGCTGTCATCCTCAGCGTCAAACTGAGGAGCGGCGGGGACCGTCAGCGCATAAGTCGCGTAATATTTTGCGTTCTTTTGGAAGGTGAAATCCTCGAGCAACTCGCCTTCCTCCGTGTACCAGCCCTTGAAATCGAAGCCCGGATTCTCGGGGAGCGGTTTGATCGGGTCCTCCATCGGGGAGATGGGATCGCCCGGGTCGCCCGTCTTGGAATCGAACGGCTCGTCGTCACCCTTGTTCAGATAAAATTCAACGGTGATCTTGCTCGTCCTGACGCGCGCGGTGAAGGTGACGTTGGATGTGATGTTTTTCAAGTCGTTTTCATCTATCAACTCGCCGTTTTCATCCTCCCAACCGACAAGATAGGTGTTGGCGGGAAGGTAAGGCGCGATCTCTTCATCCGTGGGGAGCTTGGCCGCGTCGCCGTGCAAAACGCGTCGCACAATGCCGTCGTTTTGAGAGGGAAATTTGAAAGTCACATCATAGGAGCGTCTCTCCCACTGCGCGTAAAGCTCCGCTTTTTCGCCTTTGAAAGAGCCTGCGAGGAAGGCGCTGCCGTCCTCCAATGCCCAGCCTTTGAAAACGTAACCCTCTCTCTCGTCGGGAGTGTATTTTTTGTCTACCTCGGTGAGCTTGACGTCCTGCTCGACGTGAGTCGCGTCGGTGCCGTCGTTGATGTGGTATACAACCTCAATGCCTTTGCCTTCGGGCCTGTAGTAGAAGGGGTCGCACGCGACGAACATCGCCGCCAATACGACGACGAGCGCCAATGCCGCCAAGGTCAGTATGCCTCTTGTTCGCGAGTTTTTCATTTCAGCCTCCTGTCGCGCAAGCCGCGCAACATCTTATGCGTCAAATTGAAACTTTTTTTTGAAAAATGCCTTTTGCATCGTCTACGCGCATCGCGCGTGCGCAAGCAACATAAATCGACATTCTTCCACTTATATTATATTATAGCGAAAAAAGGCAGTCAACACGGCAATTCTTAATTTTGGAGGGCAAATCTTAAGATAATCTAAAGATTTCTTTATATTTATACATAAAATTTCCAATTTTGCCATAACTTGACGAGGAAGGAAAACGCATAAGCTTTTTCGACAAAATTCGCGCGCGCAAGCGCGGTCCAACTTTGAGGTTGCGCCGAGTCGCGGGGAATGCTATAATGAAGCTATGAATGCGCTTACACTTGTTCACGAAGTTGTCAGATCCCGCGTGAAGAGGGGAGACGTTTGCGTCGACGCGACGGCGGGGCGCGGCTATGACGCCGCGTTTTTGTGCGAGCTTGTCGGAAACGGGCGCGTCACGGCTTTCGACATCCAACCCGAGGCGATAGAGTCCACCCGCGCGCTTTTGAAG
>CANQZE010000063.1 GCA_947628255.1 uncultured Clostridia bacterium
GGGCAAGCCCGTGTATACGGCGACCCTCGTCAAATATGCCGACCTCTTGTGCGAGCGTCCTCTCGGACAGGCGAAACTCAGCTTCACAGGGCAGTTGTCCAACGAGTTCTGTCTTGTCACGTTTGATTCTCAGGGCGGCACGACGATCAACACGCAGCTTGTCAAGAGCGGCGACCCGGCGACCGAACCCAAAGCTCCCGTCAAAGTCGGAACGAGCTTCAAACAATGGCTCAAGGGCGGCGAACCCTATCAATTCACATCGCCCGTCAAGGAGAGCTTCACGCTCGTTGCGGAGTACAACTGATATGGAAGCGCTGACAAAAATTCAAAACGATGTGCTTGACATCGCGGCGAGGTTGAAAGAGATCGATCCCGCCTACGAGGTGTATCGCAATCTGACGAGACATCGCTTTGAGATCCACGCCAACGGGGCACTGCAGATCGCAGTGCCCTTTGAGCGGCTGGACGAAAGGACCCTGTCCCTCGCGAGGGAGACGCGCGTGGAAAACGCGGACAAACTCGTCTCGGAGCTTGAAAAGCACAACAAACAAGCCGAAAAGCGCAAGATCGCCGCCGTGCGCGACAAAGTTATGGCGCAAGTGGAGGATGTCCTATGATGACGGTCAAATTTCTTATCAAAAAATGCCTTGCAAAAATGCAACTCAAAGATTTTGTCGACTCTCCGCAGGGGGAGAGGGAGCAGGAGATCGTGCGCGGACTCTTAAGCGCGTACGGCGCCGTGTTTCGGGAGATCATCTCGGACTATCTGCCCCTTGTGACAAGCGAAAAAGTTTCCGTATCCGCGGGCAAGATCAGGGCGAGCGCGCTCTCCAAACAGATCCTCTATCCCATCTGCGTCAAGGACGGGAACAGGAGGCTCGATTTCGGCACCGATCCCGAGTATATCTATGTTGCGGACAACGACCTCAAGCAGGCGACCGTGGAGTACGCCTATCTGCCCACGACGGAATTCAATCTCAACTCCGAGGTGTGCCTGATGGGAGCCTCCGACGATCTCATCGGCGACGGAATGCTTGCCAACTACTATCTCGCGACGGGGATGTATGATCTCGCAAGGACCTACGACGCTTCCTACAGGGAAAAGCTGTGGAGGTTGAGATATCGCAACAAAAATCTGACTCTCAAAGAAAGGAGATGGAGCAAGTGAAAAAGATACCAAACACAAAAAGCAGGTTCGTGCGGTTCGGATTCAAGGGGCTGAGCGAGATAAAATCCGCGGAACTCACCGATCCCGTGTACGCAACGTCCGCCTACAATTTCGCGTTTGACGACGGGTGTCTGACCTCGGGCATAGGCGTCGATCTCGCGCAGGGTTGTTCCAGGGCGCATCTGCCCGACGCTCCCGCCGAGATCAAGGACATATTCTACTACAGATTTTGCTCGGAGGACGGCTCCCGCGACGATCGCCTTGTGGCGAGGCTGGAGGACGATTCGATATGGTATGTCAAGCTGTTCGAGGCCTCTCCGCAGTGGCGCAGCGTGACCTCGCTCAAGATAAGAGGGGACAGCGTGCAGGCGATCAACTACAACAACGACGACCACTTCAGACTTCTGTTCTGCTCAAAGGACAGCCCGCTTTTCATATTGGAGGATTCGACCGCGCTGTATTGTCCCGACGCGCCAAGTTTTTCCTGCTTCGAAATACACAGCGAGAGGCTCTTCGGCGGCGTGAACGGAGCGAGGCCAAGGCTTTGGTTTTCGGACGACTTCGATCCCTTCAATTGGCGAGTGAGCGCGGAGGAGGCGGGCTACATCTCGTTTGAGGACAGCCTCGGCGACATAGTGGCGGTGATCTCCTTTCTCGGATATCTCTACATCTTCCGCGAGTACAGCATATTCAGGCTGAGCGCGTTCGGCAAGCAGAGCGACTTCGAACTCAAAAAGGTGTATATAGATTCCGAGCGGATCGTCAAAAATTCCGTCGTGCGATGCGGCGGCAAGATATTTTTTCTCGCGGGGGACAAACTGTATGACTTTGACGGGTTCACGGTCCGCCGCGTAGCGCGCAATCTGCCCAAGCTCGCCTCGAATGAAGGGCTTGCGGCGGCGTATCTGAACGGGTGCTACTATCTCGCGTGCGCGATCGACGACGGCGAGAAAAACAACGCCGTCCTCAGATACGATCTCAGCCGCGAATCGCTCTCCGTACTCAAGGGCGCCGAAGTCCACGCGCTTGCCACGGTCAAATCGGGCGGATACGAGCGCGTGTACGCCGCGTTGGGCGGAGAATACGCCGCGTCGCTCGGGTGCCTGTCCTCGAGCGGTTGCATAATGGAGCAGGCGACTCACAAGACCTATTTTTACAGCCCGTCCACGCTGGGAACGGGAAGAGTCAAGACGGTGAGCCGCGTCGAGGTCGTGACAGACGGCAGGATAAAACTCGCCCTCGACATAGACGGCGTCGTCCACGATTTCGACGTCAAGGCGAGCGGCGGCGTACAGCGTTTGCCCGTCGGCGCCAAAGGCAGGATGATAGGGCTGAGCGTCGAGAGCGACGAGCCTTACGTAACCATCCCGCCCATAACGGTCGTTCTCGAAGTACATTCGAGCTAGGAGGTATTATGAACATCAACGAAATTGTCGCAATTCTCGAGGATATCCAAAGAAAACTCAGATCCCTCGAAAATCGCTTGGTTGCCGTCGAGGCAAAGGAGGCGCAAAATGGCTAAATCTCTGTGGGACGAATTTAAGGACCTGTTCAAGACCAAGTCTCAACGCGAGCAGGAAAAACAGGAGAGCGTCGACGAAGCGCTCGAGCGCGAAAAGGACGTCGTCAAACAGTTGGAGGAGCTGGACAAACAGTACAAGGACAGCCTTCCCGAGGAAGAGGCGCCCGACCTCGACAGACTCTTCCCGAAGGATTCGGGATATGAGGAGATGGAATATTCCGCGCCTACCGACGAGGAACTCGAACGCGAGGCGAAAGACAGCGTGGAAAGCAAAAAGGCGATCGACCGCGAAAAGTTGGAAAACAAGTATTCTGTTGCGGCGGATGAAGTGGAAGCGGACAAAAAAGCCGCAAAGAGCGCACTCGAGGAGGATCTTGACGCGCTCGATACAAAATACGCCCGCGAGGGCGAATCCGCAAAGAACAGCGCGTTGGAACGCGGCGTGTCGCGCGGCAGCATACTCTCCTCCGCGCTGAGCGAACTTGCCGAGAGCAAAAAGCAAGCGGCGGGTTCCTTGAAGAGCGGCTACGAGGGCAGGCTCGCGGAGCTTGACGATCAGCTCGCCTCTCTTCAAAAACAGCTTGACGGCGCAATCGAGGAACTTGATATGAAATATGCCGTACAGCTGAACGAAGAGATCGCCAAACTCAAGAGCGAAAGGGACAAAGAGGTGCAAAAATACGAAAAATACAACAGCGAGATCAGACAAAAACAGGCGCAATACGCCTCTGAGCGCGAGCAGGACATCGAAGAATATCTCGCCGACCTCGAGGTCAAAAAACAGCAGGAAAAACTCGCCGAACTCGAGCGTGAAAATCGCTACGGCTACGAGGGCGAAAAGCAGAAAAACTACGCCGAGCGCTATGAGATCGCCTATGACTTTTATATGTCGCTGGATCCCGACATCGCGCTCGCCGCTCTCGAGGCGTCGCCCAATATGAAATACTATCTCGGGGCGTACTATGACAAGTTGCAAAAGCAATTAGCGTCCCGGAATTCCTCCGTCAAGCGCTATTTCTGAGGCGAGACGTAAGGGAGACGGCAGGGAAGCGCGGACCCAAGCGAAGCACGGGCGCGAGGGAAAGCGCGAGACGAAAACGCCGACTCAAAACAAAATACGATCGGGAGCAAAAAGCAAAACAAACGAAACGCAAATCAAAAACACGAGAAACGCAAATCAAAAACAAGCGAAGCGCAAAGCAAAACAGGCGAAACACAAAACAAACAAGCAAATGCGAATCGAAAAAAGCGTACGCAAAGCGAAACAGGCGGAAAAAAAATAAAGAGAATGCTCTCACGGCGCGGCGAGGCGGAGCGGGGCGACGCGCGGCGGGAGCTTCAAAAAAAAGGACCTACGAAGCAACGTAAGTCCTTTTTATTGTGCAATTTTTATTGTGCGAATTTTTTGAGGGACTCTCCTTTTTTGAGTGTGACTCCTTTTTTGAGTGTCACTCTTTTTTTTGGGTCACTCCTTTTGCTCCTCCACGGGGGAGTCGGCGTAGAGTTCCTCGATGGAAGTCTGATGATATATGATGAATTTGTCAAAGAAATTCACGATGTCCTCGCGCACCTGATCCGCGCAATAGTCGTAGGCGATCTCGTGGCGGGCGCCCTCATAGAGGTGCAATTCGCAGGTTATGTCGAGCGAGTGATACATCTCGTACAGTTTTTTCGCGCCCTTGCCGAAGTCTCCCACGGGGTCGCCGTCCCCGGAAAAGATGCCGATGGCGGTGAGGGGGTTGAGCTTGCCAAGCGCCTTTTTGGAGTAGAGCTTGCTGACCGCCTTCATCATACTGTAATCGAAATTGACGCTCATCGGGACGTGGACATATTTGTCGTTGTCATACTCCTCGCGGCGCTCCTTGACGGAGTTGAGCCACTGCGATTCGCCGCTGTCGCCCTTATATTTGTAGTGAGTGCGGCTGATCTTGTCCACAAACTTCGGTCGCCAACCGCGCGCGACAAGCCATATCGGCGCGACAAGGCATTTGCCGAGCGTGAAGATGTTTTTCATATGTCCGGAGCCGAGCAGAGCGATCGCTCTGACGTCCGTCCCTGCCTGCGCGAACGCCTGCGCAAGAAAACTGCCGTAGCTGTGGCCGAGCAGAAAGATGGGAAGATCGTATTTCTTTTTGAGCCATTCGCGGAAGAAAAGCTCGTCCCTAAGCTCGTCCCTAAGCGTCTTGTTGAAGATGTCGCCCGGGTGATTGCCTCTTGTCTCGTCCGTCTCCGTCCTGCCGTGGGCGCGGTGGTCGTCGGCAAAAACTATGTACCCGCGCGAGTTGAAATAGCGGGCAAGCTCGTCAAACCTCTCGGCGTACTCGCCCATCCCGTGCATAAGCTGTATGACGCCACGCGGAGACTCCACGTCGTCCCAAAGCGTGACAAAGATGTTTGTTTCATCAAAACTTTCGAGCCAAAAACACAACATTCGCTCACCTTCCCGAAACATTATAGCATAGATACCTCCGCCATTTCAACCAAATGTTGCGAATATGCGAATATTCTCACGTTTTGTCAAGAGGGCGTCCTCTCCCGCTCTTTCGGGACGGTTTTTTTGCATAAAAATTGCATAAAATCCTCACATTTTTTATAATTATGCAAAACACGACGGCATATGACAAGATGTATTTTGCAGATTGAATATTTATGTAAATTCCGTTGACAGAAAAGTGAAGTCGGGATATCATATTGATATATAATATAAAAATAGAACTTGAAAGGAGAGATATTATGAAATCTATGACGAAAAAACTTATCGTTCTGCTTGTCGTCGCGCTGTTGCTCGCGACAATGTTCACGCTCGTCGCGTGCGATCCCAAAGACGATGACAAAGATTCCTTGAGCAGTTTCGAACAGGATGGCGTTGCGGGTCAATTTATCGTGCAAGTTCTGCTTCCCGACGGAAAACCCGCGTTGGGGTGCAGAGTGATCATTTGCGAGATCAAATCGGACGGCCAAACGGGACTTTGTCATTACCCTAAGGAGGTCGACGAAAACGGCATAGCGACTCTCACTAAGGATGAGTTGGAGTATACCGGGTGCGGCGCTTGCCATTTTGAATGCATCGAAAATTCTTTGCCCAAAGGATACGAATTCCCCTTCGATACCTATCCTGACGAGGACAACATCGTCCACCTCGGCAAAAAAGCCGTCTTAAAGCTGAGAGCGATACAGGCTTGATCGGCATATCGGTCAAGGGAGCTCAACACACTCAAGATCATTTCGGTTTGTACGACAATACAAAAACGCTTGCCTTGCGCAAGCGTTTTTTTGTGCGTAAATCGTGTGATATTTTGTTTACAGCAATTTTGTCGTTTGGTTTTTCAGCTCATCGTAGGTGATGGAACCTTGGCGTATGAAGGAGATCTTGCCATATTTGTCCACAATGAGCGTCATAGGCCACACGTTTTTGCCGCCGAGAAGTTGAAAGGTGTTGCAGACGTGATTTTCTATGGCGTCCTGAGCGAAACAGACATAATGCCAACCCTTATCGTCAAGCAATTCGCTCACGAATTCCAATGGATCCTTGCCTCTTGGCGCGTCCGTCGCTTCGCCGTGTATGGCGATGACGTTGACATCGGGATAGTTCTGCTTGAGCTGATCGAAGTAGGGAAGTTCCGCCACGCAAGGTCCGCACCACGTCCCCCAAAAGTTGATGACTGTCACTTCGCCGAGATGATCGAAAAGCGAGAAAGTGTTTTGAGAATAGGCGAATTTTCCGCCCGAATCCTTCTCATAGAGATTGACGGTGAAGTCGGGGATGAGCATACCCGCGCTCAAAAGTCCTTCGTCGCCGAGTTGCAGGGCGATGTTTCCGTCTTTGAGAATGGCGCGCACGCTCTCGCCGTCGAAGTTTTTGACGCCGTTTTCTTCCTCGTCGTGGTTGCACTCCTCAACGTTGCTGTTCTCGAGTTCGATCACGCCGCCGTATATGCCGTCGAGTTGAGAGTCGCGGGCGACTTTTGAGAGCAGAGCGGAGTAGGAAAGCTCCATTTGGTCATAGTTGCCCTTATAGCTCAAGGTCAGCTCGAGCCGTAAGCCTTCGTCGGCGCGGGCAAGGGAAAAGACTTGCACATTCCCGACGTCCGAGGAGGAGATATCTATGGAAATTTCGCCGTCGCTCTCAACGTACGTGCCGCAATAGACCTCATTGACGGACGGTTGGATGAGGATGTCCTTTTGAAGAGCGTTGTAATAGACGAAAGCGCCGACAAGCAGGGCGAGGGCAAGCACGACGGCAACGCATTGCACCCAAAACTTGGGCGTTTTGGCGGCGGCTTTCAACCTTGATTTTGCGGAGGGTTTTTTGCCGTCGGACGCGCTGTTTTTTGGTGCGCGAGATCTCTCGCTTTTTTTGGATGTTTCTTCGCTATCCGATGTTAAAGTCCCGTTTTTTGATGGCTCATCTTCTTTTTTTGAGATTTCCGTCTCGCTTTGTTCGCTGTCGGTGGGGGATAGGGACAGCGCCTCGCTTCCGCCCGATGGAAGTCCCGCGTCGGGGGCGAACAGGGGCGCGGATATGCCCGCGCTCTCAAGCGCCATCGTATTGACGCTTGCGGGCTTGAATCCCGCATAGCCGTCTATCGTCACGGAGAGTTTGGGAGTCGCTTGCGCCTCGTATTGTGCGGGGCTGTCGTTGGAAGCCGAAAGCGCTTCTCCCTTGGGCGCCTCGCTTACGACCTCCGCCCCCTCGTTTTGAGAGGTCGAGAGGGTGAGGACGGGCTGTTCTTGCGCGCCGTCCACTTCGTTGCGGCGCAGGAAGAGTTTGCCGCCCTTCCAGCTTATCGCTTTTGTGGGACAGACGTCCACGCACTCGCCGCAATTGATGCACTCGTGATCGCCGACGCGTTTGATGTCCATCTTGCAGTGGCTGACGCAAAGTCCGCAATCCGTACCGCTG
>CANQZE010000064.1 GCA_947628255.1 uncultured Clostridia bacterium
GCAAAATTACGTAGTGATTTTGTGGGGTAACTGAGCGCTCTTCATCCAAATTGAGCGGTTTACAACCGCGCTTTTTCTTGTCTTTGAACAAATATCGCGGTTTTACATAAATCTAGCTAGTCTAAGCTATACGGGGTCCCCGAAAAATTGCGTAGTGATTTTTTTGGTAAGAAAGCGGAGTAGCGTAGCATTTTGCGGTGGGCTTTTAAGCGCCTTGCTCCGCAATGGCGCCAAGCTCTGAGCAAAATGCAAGCGGGAGAGGTTGGTTTTCTAACCCCTTGTCCAAGCCTCTCACGCTTATTAGCTTGATTCTCTCCCCAAACTCTGTCCGGGCTTTCTTATACTCTACGTTACACTTTGATATCACGTTTTTGACGACTGTGCTAGTTTGCGAATATTTTGTTCGATTTCGCTTTATTCCGTGAATTGCGCAGAGATATACGTGTCTTGCGTGATGACGATCTCCTCGCCTTGAGGATAGATTTTGTCGTACACATAATCTATGTACCAACCGATGACCGATCCGCCGGGGGAAAACAGCACGAGCGTTGTGTTGAGGCCTTCGTACACATTAAACGAGTCGATGCGGTCCCCATCCTGAGTGAGGAAGGAACAATTTGTGCTTACGACATACATTTGTTTTTCTTCCGCAAGTTCCATATAATCGGCAAATTCATCGGGTATATCGCTCTGTTGTGTGCTGTTAATATCCGAGAACGTAAGCAACATGTCTTGACCGTTGTAATTTGCCGCAAACACGCCTTGATTTGCCTCAACCCTCTGGAATGCGTTGAATATATGTCCCCAATAGCTGAGCGGATCGTTGCGGAATTTTACAATTGCCGTTAAGATCTCGCCATTGTCCATCCATTTGTAGTATGCCGTTCCGTCTTGATTTTTTATTATCCCGTAAGTGTAGGGGTAATAATATGTAAAATATCCCTCAACGACAGAGGAGGACATTCCGTTCTCCGATGTATAAATGAAATGTGCGGAAAATCCTGTTGAGGCGTTGACCGTCAAGCAGTTGCCCGGCCACGTTATGGTATACGTGAAACTATACACATAATCGGTAAAGTCAAGCATACGCACGAAATCCTCGAGAGTCCCGGATGAAAGTATCTGCTCACTGCGTGCAATATCCCATATGGCGACATATGTGATATTCTCTGCGGCAGGAATTAAGTTATTGGGGGAACACAAGCTCGGTTTCATCTCCGTTTGGCGCCCAGCCGCGCAATATGTGCCCATCCCAGCGCGCATATGGCAATTCAAAATATTGGTTTTCATAATAGCGCATTTCGGAATTTTCCAAATCGGGGCATTCTCCCATATCAAGGATTATAGTATAAGATTGCAGAGGCACCCACACGGCGATGAAGTGTATATTGCCGGGGTAAAAATACACATCTCCCGCATTGTACAGACGCCCGATATCATCTTGCCATTGCAGAGCGTAGCCTTCCCACTCAATGATTGGCAGATAGAAATAATCTCCTTCTCGCACTTTCATATCTTCGGGGATATCGTCGCCGGGATACTCGCCGACGTCGAAGGTTATTGTATAGATTTCCGCTTCTCTCCACACGGCTGTGAAATGCATATCACTTGTAGGATACAACCAAACATTATCAGAGTACAGATATCCATTATCGTCTTGCCATTGCAAAATTAGTTCGTCCCAAACGAGGCTGGGCAGTTTGAAATTTTCTCCTTCTTTCACTATAATAGTCTGAGGGATGTCTTCGCCGGGATACTCGCCGACGTCAAAAGTTATGGTATATTGTTCCAACGCCGTCCACACGGCGGTGAAATGCATATCACCCGTGAGATAATACCAATCGCCCCAATTGGATACCATCCCATTTTCGTCTTGCCATTGCAGAGTGTGACCTTCCCAATAGATGTTCGGCAGGTAGAAATTTTCTCCTTCATACACGTGCATAGTTTGAGGGATGTCCTCTCCTTGATACTCTCCGACGTCAAAGGTTACGGTATAAAGTTCCGCTTCTCTCCACACTGCTGTGAATTGCATACTGCTTGTGGGATAATACCAAGAACCCATATCATACAAATCCCCGATTTCGTCTTTCCACTGCAAGATATGACCTTCCCAATAGATGTTCGGCAGGTAGAAATATTCTCCCTCATACACGTGCATAGTTTGGGGGATATCTTCTCCTTGATACTCTCCGACGTCAAAGGTTATGGTATATTGTTCCAACTCTGTCCACACGGCGGTGAAATGCATATCGCTTCTTGAACGATACGGAGCACCTTCATAGTACAGCTCTCCGTTTTCGTCTTGCCACTGTAGGATGTGACCTTCCCAATAGATGTTCGGCAGATAGAAATCATCTCCCTCATATACGTGCATAGTTTGAGGGAAGTCATCTCCTTGATACTCGCCGGCATCAAAGGTTAAGGTATAAAGCTCCGCGTCTCTCCAAACAGCTGTGAAATGCATATCGCCCGTGGGATAAAAGCGATAACCCGCGTCGTACAACTCTCCGTTTTCGTCTTGCCACTGCAAGATGTGACCTTCCCAATAGATGCGCGGCAACTCAAAATTACTGTCGCTGCAAACTTGCGTATCTTCGGGAATGTCGTCGCCCGAATACTCGCCGATGTCAAAAGTGATCGTATAGACAAAGATTTCCTGCGCGAGCGATTTGTAGTTTTTGTATTGCTCGGGGACGGAGACCGTCGTAGCGTTGAACTTGTAGAGCTTCAAATATACATCGGAATCATCTCCAATCTGTAGACCGATGTCGAAAGACGCCGTTATTTGAGAACCGCTAATGTCAATGTTTGTGACCTCTAACATTTCCAATGCGGCAAAACAATCTTCGCAGAACTTTTTCTCTTGCGGGTGTACCGTTGGGATCAACAGAGTTTCGCCGAATAATGACGTCACTTCGGACTTGCAGAGCGTTAGAGGATCAAGACGCTTTGTATATTTGATACTGCTGCCGCTATTGCAGATTGAATACATATACCCGTCTTCATCGAAGTAGTGCGCTTCCGCGGAGTAAAACTTCCCCTCGGTGAGCGTAAGCAGTGCAAACGCGTCGTTCGTGATCAAGAAGTATAACGTAAAAGGTCCGAATTCAGCGGATAAAGTCAAGCCGGTTATCTCGCCGTTTTTTATTTTTGCCAAGATATCCTGCATCGTAGTGCCTTCTTCAAAGGACAAACCTTCTTTCCCATCGTTGATGTCGGACAAGAAAGGCGGCTCATACTCTTCCCACTGCGCGACGTATGTGACGTCCGCCGTGACGGTGACCTTTGTTCCCGCGGGGATGGTCTCGCCCGTTCCGTTCGCTTTCCATCCGAGCAGGGTATGTCCGCCCCAATAGAGGGAGGGAAGCTCAAATTGATCTCCGTCCATTATATTTTCGGGATAGGGCGTGTAGCCGGTGTAGCCTTCGCCGCCGTCAAGAGTCACTGTAAACTGTTCTTTTGCAAGCGATTTGTAATCCTTGAATTTTTCAGGCACGGTCGTGTCCGAAATGTTAAAATCAAAGAAGATATATTTTATTGCGTTGTCACCTGTCGACTCTATCGTGAAAGTTTTGCTTGCTTCGTCATAAATGATTTGCGTCGGGTCAACATCTTCGCCGCTTACAAGATCGCTTATTATATCGACAAGCCCCATACCCAACTCTTTCAAGGATGTTCCGCGCATCTTGGTGTAGCTGAACGATTCGTTGTCGTCTTGATCGTTGCTTATCATATAGATATAGCCGTCGGGTTCCGCGGAATAAATGAAATAGCGATAACCTTCCTCATACGCGTCGTATGCATAGTAGTAATTGTTTGAGAAGATATATTCGACCCTGCTATATTTGCCCGCTCCCGCGTCGTAGTTTAGCTCGGTGACGGAGAGATTTACGATCGTGTCGTTTTCGATCAACTCTAACAATTGAGCGAGCGTAGCGCCTTTTTCAAATATATAGCCCTTGTAGGTCAACTCCCACTGCGCGACATAGGTCACGTTCTCCGTGATTGTCACTTGCGTTTCCGCGAGAATAAGTTCGCCCTCGCCGTTCTTTTTCCATCCAAGCAGGGTATGCCCCTCCCAATAGAGGGACGGAAGCGTGTATTTCTTTCCATCCAAGACAAGTTCGTGGTAGGACTCGTATCCCGGATAGCCTTCGCCGTAATCGAGAGTCACAGCAAATTTTTCTATTGCAAGCGTTTTGTAGTCCTCAAATTGCGACGGGATCGAGGTGTCGGTGCAGTTCAGATCGTATATTTCATATACATAGTATCCGCTCTCTTCGCCCGCAACCTCAAATCGGAAGGACCTGCCATCCTCATTGCAAGCAAAGTTTTCAGGTTTTTCCTTGCAGAATGAAAAGATAAATTCCGCAAAATACGGTGTGCCTATCTCAAAATTTCCCCATTGGTCAAACGCAACTTTCGTGTAATTGATTATATCCGGTTCAGAGCCCATTATGCATATCTCATACACATAATTTTCCGTTTTGTCGTAAGCAAACAGCTCAATTCCCGTCTCGTATTCGCCGTCGTCATTCAACTCCGTGACGCGCACATAGTAATAATCCGCGGAAAGGATGTAGATCGCTTGCATACTATATGTATCGTCGCTCTCGTCGGAGTAGTCTGTTTCTATTATTGTGCAATTTGCTATCGTGCCGTCCTCTATGCGCTCGAGAAGATCCTCCAAAGTGGCGCCTTTTTCAAAAATGTAACCGTTATACTTTTCTTCCCACTGCGCGACGTACGTGACATCCTCTGTGACGGTGACTTGCGTTCCCGCGGGGATTGTTTCGCCCGTTCCGTTCTCTTTCCATCCGAGCAGGGTATATCCTTCCCAATAGAGGGACGGAAGCGTGTATTTTTCTCCGTCCAATATGGGTCCGGGATAGGGTGTGTTGCCGGTGTAGCCTTCGCCGCCGTCAAGAGTCACTGTAAACTGCTCTTTTGCAAGCGTTTTGTAGTCCTTGAATATTTCGGGGGCAGAGGTGTCGGTGACATTGAAATCGCTGAATATTATATCGTATTCCACGTTTTCCGAGGCATTTCCGTCATATCCGCCCTCTTCAACGATGTGGCAGACAAATTGTCCGTCTTTGCAAACGACTGAGTCGTTCTCGCCAATTTGCGCTTCAACAAGCTCTTTGAAAAAGCTGCCCGCGCCGTATGGATCGCCTTTTGCCTTGATGAATGAAAGAATATCTTCCTCATCGCGAGATCCCGCTTTTGTAAATTCCGCGCAATAGGCATAATCGCCATCATATGCGAAGTACATAATACTGACGGGATCGCTCGGATCATTTGCCAAACATTCCGTAATGCAAGTTGCGCTCTCGGACACTTTGTAAATTTCAAGCGAATTCATAAATTTCATTGTCCAAGTGTAGTTTTGCACCGTGCCGTTCTCTATCATTTGTAACAATTGAGCGAAGGTCGTTCCGTCGGGAACAACGCTCTTGGGAGCGTTCGCTTCCCACTGCGCGACGTACGTGACATCTTTTGTGATTGTCACTTGCGTTCCCGCGGGGATTGTTTCGCCCGTTCCGTTCTCTTTCCAACCGAGCAGGGTATATCCTTCCCAAGAGAGGGAGGGCAGAGCGACTTTTTCTCCGTCCATCACATATTGGGTCGAGTCGGAATCGGTCCCTTCGTATTCGTCGCCGAGATCGAAAGTCACCGAGAATCTTTCTTTGAATTGAGTTTTGTAGTCCGCATATTGCGAGGGAATCTGTATTGCGATCGCATTGAAATTTTCTAAAACGGCGCGATAGCCGTCGTCTCCTTCGACCGTGATGGACGTGCCTGAAATCTTGTCGTCATCCTCGACTCCGACAAATTGCAACAGCATAGATGGGAAAATCTCGGAGTGTTCCTCGCGGCTCTTTCTGCAGGAGATCTCGTTGTTTTCAAAGGTGATGATATAGCAATATCCGTCGTTGTCGGCGATCGCAAGTTGCGCGAATGTGATATTTTCCGCGCTGCCCGCAGTCGTTCTGGTGCCGAACAGGATCGCGCTGTCGGTGACGCAGATACACGAGTATCTCGTCGTCCCGTCGCCCGAATATTCCGTGCAGGAGTAGGACGTCAAAGCCCCGCTCACGAGCATATCAAACACATCTTTGCCGGTGGTGCCGTCGGGGAAGCTGAAACTCGCGTCGGGAGTTTTGTCCTCTTCCCACTGCGCGACGTACGTGACGTCTTTTGTGATTGTCACTTGCGTTCCCGCGGGGATTGTTTCGCCCGTTCCGTTCTCTTTCCAACCGGTCAGAATATGACCCGCCCAAGTGACGCTAGGCAACTCAATCTGCGCGTTTTCCTCGACTGATACCGCCGCGGGTGCCGTGCCGCCGGAGTATTCTCCGAGGTCAAACGTCACTTTGAAGGTGGTCGCGGTCGGATCGCACGCCGCGAGAAGGGCTGTCGTCAGAATTAGACAGCACACAACGAGCAAACAGATGATTGTTTTCTTTGATCTCAGCATTTTTTCAGACCCCCTGGTATGGTAATTTTATTATATAACTTTTGCATATATCATAGTTTATCGCGCTCAATATATTGAGTGAAGGTCATACCGCTCAAAATATTGAGTAAGCTATATATATGAAGGTTTTTGCAAAACGGTTGAAGGAATTGCGCGTCGAGAAGGGCTATTCTCAGTCCGAACTTGCGAAGATGATCGGCTCGAGTTGCTCCGTCGTTTGCTATTGGGAGACGGACAGGAGCGAACCCACGGCGATCAACCTTGTCAAGTTGGCGGACGTTTTTGACGTTTCGGTGGACTATCTTTTGGGCAGGGCGGAGTATTGAGATCCGCCGAAGCCCTTGCGCTCACGCCTTATCGCGCTTGAGTTTTGTCTTGTTTCCGTCCTCGTCCACGACGTAGGTGTTGTCAAGCTGCGCGCGCAGATTGCCCGTCACGCTGTCGATGTACTCGCGGCGCAACCTTGCCTGCTCTGCCTTTTCCGCGGGAGTGAGTCCTTCCTCTTTCGCCTTTCTCGCAAGCTCGTTGATCCTGTTCAGATCTATTGCCATAATTTGCTCCTTTTTTCGTATTTAGCGTTTTAAGATATCGTTTTGGGCAAATAAAACGCGTGTTGTGCGATTATTTTGTGTTCCAATCGATCGGGTCCATTCCGTTTTTGACGAGGAAGTCGTTGCACTTCGAGAAGTGCCTGCAACCGAAAAATCCGCTGTATGCGCTCAGCGGCGACGGGTGAGGACATTCCAAAATGAGGTGCCGAGGATTTGTGATGAGCGCCTTTTTGGAGCGCGCGTTTCCGCCCCACAGCAAAAATACGATGGGGACTTCGCGCGCGTTCAGTTTTGAGATTATGCTGTCCGTGAGGACTTCCCATCCGCGACCCTTGTGCGAGTTGGGCTGTCCCTCGCGCACGGTGAGGACGGTGTTGAGCAGCAGTACGCCTTGCTCCGCCCACTTGACGAGGTAGGGCGAGGTGTTCAGCACGCCTACGTCGTCCTTTATCTCCTTGAATATGTTGAGCAGCGACGGCGGCGCGGGGACTCCGGGC
>CANQZE010000065.1 GCA_947628255.1 uncultured Clostridia bacterium
ACGTACGTCTATGTACGCTCGCGCTCAGAAAAAGGGCAGGGGTCCCCGCAAAATTACGTAGTGATTTTGTGGGGTAATTGAGCGCCTAGCATCCAAATATCGCGGTTTACAACCGCACTAGTTTATTCATATCAAAATATCGCGGTTTTTTATCCGCTTAAGGCGCCCCTTATTTGCCCACAAACACTTACATTTTTGCGGGCAACAAAGGGCGCCTTGAAAGGAAGAGTGGGAAGCGACGGCTTCGCACCTGGGGATCCTTAGACAGGCTCAGAATGACAGGGTGAAACTATGGAATTCTTCGACTGCGCTCAGAACGACAGGGAAAACGCTCGGACAAACTTTGTCCCGGCTATAGCTCGTGCAAGCGGCAACACAGTTTTTCAAAGCAGGCAGTCGATGTTTATCAAATGGCTTCTTTGAGCAGAATCGACACTTCATCAGCCAGTTTTTCGACATAAAGCGGCGAAACGGACATAAGTTGCATAAGAGCGTCGCCTTTGTTTTCTGCGACGACGCCAAGGATCCCGACGTCGCCAAAGCGTTCTTTTTTGCCTTTGATCGCGGCGGGACACACTCCGTCGGGACGGATGATGATCTTGCCGACTTTGTCCTGCGTGCCGAGGCTTGCGTCCACGGCGATAAACAGGGCGCCCTTGTGCGCTTCCTTGATGAAGGAGAGCCACTGCGCCATATTTTTTCCGTTGACGGAGCAACGCTCCGTACCGTAGACGAAGGCAGAGACGTTGTAGCGCTCCGCGAGGCGGGTGCCTACCATTGGGCCGAGGGAATCCCCCGATATGGACATTGTGCCGAAGCACACGACGACGACTTGCCGCCTGCCTTCTGTCGCGGGAAAGAGGCTCGCTTGAGGCGAGGGGGTAGGCGCTTGTTTTTTGCGTCTCGTTTTTTTGGAGGCGGGCGAAGGGTCTTGAGTCGGCGCCGTCAAAGGAGAGATATCTTGATTTTTCTTTTTCATTGAGTGAGTATTGCCGTCGCGGGGCGGGCGTATTCGTCGTTTGATTTGCGGGGATGGACGAAATTTGTAAAATTATTGTATTTTGAGAAGATGTTCAAATTACGCTTGCATATATTCTTTGGAAAGTATATAATTATTCTACATAACAGTATTATGCGTATATGCGCGCAAGGAAAGGGGTTTATGTTGACAACGTTGATGGGAGCAAGTTTTGCCGCGGCGGACATAATAGTATTGGTGCTGATGGCACTCGGGCTGTTGGGCGGATTGATCGGCGGTCTCGAGAGGGCGTTCAGAGGGATATTTGCTTCTCTGACGATAATGCTGTTGTCTCTGCTCATTGTGGGCTTGACGGTCGCGCCGCTGTTGGGGTCCTCTCTCGGCGGAAGCTTGACCGACACATTCACGGGCAAGACGCAAGGCTGGGGCGACGCATACACTTGTCCTGTCTACATCAATCGCGCGCAAGACGGCTCTCCGATTATGGACGGAGACAACTACACGTATTACATCGAGGTGCAATCGGACGGCGGCAAGAAGGTCGTCACGCTGGACAGCTTGGCGGACGGCAAGTTTATGGACAAAATAAAGGGTCAGATCGCCGTCAGACTGGCTCGTCGCTACATAAGACCCGCCGACGCGGAAAAGAACTTCGAAGGGACGGAGGGGCAGACTCTCGCCGGGGTCGCCGCCAAGGCGATCACGACTTTGATCTTCGATGTGGTTCTGTTTATAGTGTATTGCATTGTGTTGGGCATCCTCTTCAAGCTGTTGAGAAAACTTTTCAACAGGTTGGCGGAGTCGGACAGCGGAGCGATCAAATTCACCAACAAGATCCTTGGCGCTGTGGTTGGCGCCGGACTTGCGCTCATAGCGGTGCTGTTTATCTTTGCGATCATCAAGTCCGCGGTGCCGGACGGCTCCAAAGTGGCAAACTTCTTTGAGTCCGCGTCCTTTGCGGGAGAGCTGTACAAAAACAATCCGATGTCCAAGGTAATGACCAAAATTTTCGGCTGACAGCCGATCTGAAAACATAAAAAATCACAAAAGCAACAAAAAAAGGAGTTGTCTATGTCAAAAAAGAAAGGAACAGGCGGTAAGCTTTTGAGAGGAACGTTGGGCTTTGTTTTGGGCCTCGTTTTCGGCATCATTTTGCTGGTCCTCGCGATCGGCGGCACTGTGGCGGCGCTCGGTTTGACCAGAACCGTGGGAGAGTTGCAGTCCGCAGTCTCATCCGAGACGATCATCTCCCCGGACAGCGAGCTTTATGGGCAGACGGTGCTGGAAGCGGTGATGGGACTTCTCGACGATTATCAGAATTTCGACGAATTTTCGCTCGAAAAGCTGTATAAGAAGTATGGCATCAACGTTTTCAACGGGATAAGCGGAGTGGATTTCTCTCAGAAAAACTTCTACAAAAAGCCCATCGGCGAGCTTTTCAACGATATGAGTTTGCTGCTTGAGGATATCTATCTTTCGGACATCTCAACTCTTACCGGTTTAGATTTTTCCGAGTACGGCATTCCCATCATCGATGAAAATATGAATGTGGGCATACAAACTCTCCTTGACAACGTGATGGCGTTGATCAACAACGATCTTTCCATACGCGTCATCCAAAACAAGCTCGGATTGGAGTTCGGAGTGGAAAACAACAGCATTCTCACCGCCCTGCAGGACGTCAACCTCAAGGAGATCGGCGGTCTCATCGACGCGCTCAGAATAGGCATTTTGCTTGAAGCGGATACGGACACATTCCTTCCCAGAAAGAGCGGCCTGAAGGTGTATGTGAACACTGTCGGCACCACGAGCGAGTGGGAAGAGATCACCCAAAACTTCACCCAAGAAGCGACTTCGTGCAAGGAGGGCGTCGAGACTTTCATCGCGGGCGGCGACCAGAGCAAGCTCGTGGAGAAGGAAACTCGCTATATCAAGTACGAAGGGCAGGACTACAAAGTTGACAACTCCTGCTACAGCAATGACGAATGGACTTGCCCCGCCGGCGCGAAAGTGTATCGCCGCAGGCTCTTCAAGGAGTTTGACGGCAACGGCGTCAAGGACGCTCAATATTTCGTGGAGGGCTTTGCCAACCACATCGCAACGATAAACGGCAACGCATACACGTTGCTCCACAAGGATTTTATCTCTCTTGACGATCTCTATCAGAGCGCTTCGGGGACAAAGCTCGACAAGACTTTGATCAGAGGCGGCAAACTGGATCTGAGCAACGTCAAGCTGTACTATTCTGTGGGCGAGGGCAAATACGAGACGAGCGAGGATTTCTCCATCCTTGACAAGACCATCGAGTCAAGCAGTCTGCTCAGAGTTCCCGACGCGCCCGAGGACGGCAGCGAACCCGAACACCCCTACATCGCGGGAAGAGACAAATATATTCGCGCGCATTTCGGCACGGCGACTCCTCTTTTGCAATATCTCTGCTTTATGACGATCGGCGAGTTGCGCACCGGCACGGATTCGATCTTGAAGACAGTGCGCATAGGCGACATCGTCGACACCGAGAAGGAGGGGACTGCGGAAGTCCTCAAAGCGCTCAAGGACAGCACTCTTGACAGCATAGGCAGCGACATCAACAAGATCCCGTTTGGGCAGATGATCCCAAACGACGCGGACAACCCGTTGCTCAATGCTATAAGCGATTGCACCCTTGAAGATATAGACGAAAAAATCAACACTCTCAAACTCGGCGAGATCATCGACGCGAAGGGCAATCCCCTGCTCGAAGCGTTGGCGGAAAGCACGCTCGACTCGATTTCGGAAGACGTGAACGATCTTCGCATCAACCAAATTATAGAGATCACGCCTGAATCTCCCAAGCTCCTGTGCGCGCTTGCGGATCGCGAGGCGACGCTTGAAAATATGAGCGACGTCATCGAGAAGTTGACCGTCGGCGAGTTGCTCGACGTCACATATGACGAATATGAACTCGATGCCGAAGGAGACTATGTCCGTATCCCCGTGTATGTGCAACTTGATCCCGACAATGACCAAGATCTGCTTGAAGACAAGATATATCACGACGTTTTCGGCGATTCTCCTCGCGGCTATTATGAAGAGGGCGTGTTCACCGAGAACGCGGACGGTCTGTGGGTCAAGACGTACTACTATGCGCTGTATGACGAGGAAACTTACGCAGGTCAGGACATCGACCGCTATGCTCTGATCGAAAGGGCGAAAACGGCGCTTGCCGTGCAATCGCTTGCCCGCCGCGGCGTAAGAGCGCTCGATATGGGCAACAGACTCAACGATCTCACCATCGGCGAGCTTATGCCCATCGACAAGGATTCCGCGCAGTTGTTCAAGACGCTGTCGCGCAAGGGCAGCACGCTCGAGACCATCGCGGATGACGCAAACGATCTTTACATCTCCGACCTCATCGAGATCAACGACGATTCGTCCACGATTATGCGCTCGCTCAAGGCAAGGCATTGCAAGCTCAGCGAGATGGGCAACATCACCGACGAGCTGACTCTCAAAGAGATGGTCGACATCGTCGAGGACGAGTATGCGCAAAACGACGAGGGCAAATATGTCAAGGTGTCGGACGGCGGCAGCTATGAGCCGTACGACGAGGAAAACGACGACGATTGGCGCGAGAAGTTTGTCAAAGCGGAAGACGGCGGCTATGAGCCGTACGATCCCGCAACCCACACAGGCAAGGATATCTTTGTTCATCCCGCGTACTACACGCTTTACAATCCCGCAGTGCATTATGTCAACGGCGAGATCGAGATAGAGACGGCGGGCGGAAAAGTCGTCAGATATGAAAAACTGCCCACGGAAGGCGCTTCTTCAAGCATAATGCAGAGGTTTGCGAACTCCCAAATGGAGGCTTTCTCAAACGCTTTCGACGAGATCTTGTTGTCGGACGTTATGGATATCCCAATTGACATCTATGCGTCTGTGGACGCCGCCGATATAACCGAGCAGGAAGGCAAATATATCGTCAAGCACGGCGAGACGGAGATTACGGCATACTTCTACGATCCTTCCGTCAGCGTGTATTGCATCGCAGGGCAGGACGAGCTGAAACAAGCAAAAGACGGCAACATCACGCTGTATTACATTCAAACTCCGGGCGAAGGCACCGCGATCCTCAGAAAGCTCGCGTTTGTCAAGGTCAGCGAGATGGAAGGCGCGATGGAAGCCGTGATGAAGGATCTGATGCTTTCCGAGATCATCGACGTGAACACCTATGACGCCGTGATCGAGGCGGATCCCGAGGCGACTCCTTCAGAGGACGAGTTCTACTTCATAGAGTGGGACGGCAAGACGACGATCAACGGCAGGCCCGCCGTGTATGTGTACGACGATACCGCGACAGGCAAGTACTTTATGTCCAAGTTCTATGACGAGCAGATCAAGCAGGGCGACTCTCGCCTTAAAGAGAACGGCACGATACACTATGTCTACAAGTCGGTTGAAGAGTTGAAGACAGGTCTTGCGGCAAGCAGCGATGCGGCATTCGAAGCGGCTGTTCTGCTTAAAGTGGCAGAAGCGAACATCTTTGTCAAACAGGGCGAGGATTATGTGTGGAACCTGCCGTACGCCTCATATCTCGCGGCGAAACTCACTCTCACGGACTATCAAAATCTCTACTATCGCGAGAAGGTCGAAGCGGGAACGCCTGACGCTAAAGCGGTCACGATCTATGACAATGCAGACGGAGCGCTGTATGTGAGTGCATTCGGTCAAACCATTGAATACGATCCCGAAAATCCCGCGCACGACATCACAATCAACACCGATTTGACGGGAGAAAATATCAAGGCGCCCGAGTTCAAGTTCTTCTTCAGAAACGGAAGCGAAGATGCGGAAGAGGCGAAATATCTCGCGCCCATCGGCGACACAAAGTACGGATATGAGGAAGGATTCGCCATCACCTACGGCGCGCAATATTGCAACGACGTGTTCTTCAAGATAACCGCTGCCGACGTTGACTCAGCGACGGGCAAGACGACAGAAGGCGAGGACATCTATGTGTACGACGGCGTCTCATACGCGGAGTACAACGCGGATCTGCATCCGGATCTTCAAGAACTCAGCTTGTATATCAAAAAGACAGGTTACGTCGCGAGTTTTGCCGAATCGTATTATATGGATGATAGCGATTCCGTGACAACGCTTAATCCGATCCATATCACGATCGAGAGACAGCGCAGTTCCAGCGTGCTTCGTCTGCTTGCGGACAAGACCATCAGCGATATGAACTCCGCCATCGAATCCGCCACAATGGGCGACTTCATCGAGGTGACCCCCGGCACGATCTTCGACAACGAGCAGATCAGAAACGCGACGATCACCGAGCTTGGATCAACGCTTTCGGAAGTGTTCGCGACAATGACGATCGGCGAATTGCTCGGTTGGAGCAATATCTCGGGAGTCGACGAGCGCGTCGTTCAAGTGTTGGAAGACATCACGCTGACGGATTTCTTCAAATCGTTGACGTTTGACGCAACTCAAGGAACGATCGTCATCGATATGAATAAGCTTTATGGCGTTGGATAATGCCTGTCCCAATGCTCATATGATCGGGGCAACTCGGCTGTTTTGCCGGGTTGCCCTTTTTTATGGGGCATTTTGCGTTTTTCCGTCCATAGCAGAAAATTTTTTGCGCGTTTGCTTTGATTTGTCCCTCGTTTTGTCTCCGCAGGATTGCCTCCCGAGAGGCGCGCGGAAACAGGCGTTTTTGCCGTCCGTATAATTTGCGTATATCGTCACATACTAGCCCTAGCACAAAAAGGAGGTGCATATATGGACGACAACAACACAGTCAAAAAGCTCGCTCAGCTCACAAACATGAATGTGATGGTTCTCTTTGTGCTTATCGCGTTTCTTGCGCTGTCAATCGGATTGGCATTCTATTTCCTTGTCCCCGGCAGCGTCGGCTATGGCGTAGGCATCACGATGTTTATCGTTGCGGCTCTTCTGTTTGTGATCGGCGAGATCAACTATTTTATGAAGTCAAAACGCATTGATTGGCAAAATTGACGTCGAGAACAAATAAAGATCCGTCGCGAGTTTCACGACGGATCTTTATTTTTCAAACTTTTTTTTGCAAGCAACGCCTGCAAACCAGCTTTTATTTGTGCTGATACGCGCTGTTCTTGTCGTACATAAAGAAGCGGAAATCCTGCGTACCCGCCGCTTGAGGAAGCATTTCGCCTTGTTTTTGCACTGCCGCGTCCTCTTTGACTTCCTTGAGCATACTGATGTTGATGGACGGATTCACAAACTTGTGGAATGTGAACTGCGACAGATCCACGCCGTGATAGTTTTTGCCGCCGCCGTACATCGCGATGCCGCCGTGTACCCAATTGACGCCGCCGTCGGAAACGACAAG
>CANQZE010000066.1 GCA_947628255.1 uncultured Clostridia bacterium
GTCAGCTGTATTCTTTACTGTGAGCGTCGCCTCATCCTTCGTGAACGACGGGAGCGCGACCAGACCGATATCGTTGAATATCGAAGTCGCAAGCGGGACGATATCTTCCAGCTCGAAATATTCGTACCCGACATGGCTGTTCCGTCCGGATTTCGACACGCTCTCCGACA
Source organism: uncultured Clostridia bacterium (assembly GCA_947628255.1). Taxonomy (GTDB): domain Bacteria; phylum Bacillota; class Clostridia; order Christensenellales; family CAG-917; genus CAG-475. The sequence goes on from CANQZE010000066.1 coordinate 171, forward strand.
GGAACCGCACCCGAGCCTCGAGCAGCTTTTGACAGACATTCGTGCCGGCCATCGTCCCTTTACTTTTTTCGGCGTTTGTCTTTATATCTTCGACGAATGCCGTTTTTTCTGTGATCTCACTCATGTTTATTTGTCCTCCATACGGTATTAACAGCTCATACCCGACAAAACCGTTGACGCTGCGGCATGCCTCCGAAATATACCACTCGCGGTCGATGTCATCGGGAGTGAGCGTGTTTTCGTTGTCGATAATACAGTGTTCGGGCAGAGACTCTATTTTAGATATCTGTCCGTTTTCAGATTTGACTTTGTAAAGTGTTCCGAGCGCCGGGTCCTTTGCGGCATATACCCGGTTGACTTTCTGAGTAGTGATGCGGCGGCCGTCTATGAGTCGGTATGATTCTCGATATTTTGTCCCGGCCTTGGCGATGATTTGAAAATCGAGGATATTTTCACAGCCCATGATTGTTTTTTCGACAGGTGTGCCGCTGACGAAAAAATCGGTGACCGCCCGCTTGATTATGACGGCGTTATTGTTTATCGCCCACGCGCCCTTTTCGGAAGTTCCGTAATTGAGCGCCCCTCCTACCGTCTTAACGCCTCCGTCAGTCTTTACAAAGAGAAGGTTGTTGACGTCTCTGATCCAGACGCGCGCGATGTCGTCGACTTCAAGTTCAAATTTTGTCTCCCGCTCCCACTCCGAAGATATCCGATCGACAGTCGGCAGCTCCGAACGGTCAACGGAATACATGAGCCCGTCCGTATTGAGGTTCAGCAGCTGTATTGTCCTGCATTCTCGCAGCAGCCGCACGGTCAGTACGGTCAAAAACAGTTGACCCGAGATGCGCAGCGAACGCGTCGGCCGCGGATCGTAGAGGTCATTGTATTTATTCTCCTGGGCTCCGCTGACAGTATTGAGCGGGAGTTTCAGATCCTTTGCGAGCTCCTTGTTCCCCGAGCGCTTTGCCTCGAGCCGATCTCGACGGATCGCATAGAACAATTCGGGATCGGGAACGTTTCGCGACAAATATCCGTAGAGCTCGATGAGCGACGGGTATAGTGACGACACGTCCCGGTTTTGGATGACCCGAATGTCTGACGCCTCTTCGTGATAATGTTCGAGGCTCCCGTGAACTCCGCCCCACGCATATCTGCACATCATTCCGCCGAGTTCGATATCGAGACAAGTCGAGAAGAGCTCGTCGTCCGGTATCGACATGTCGTGTATACGGTCGAAAAAGTTTCGGATTTCTTCAGGTATTGAGCCAATATCAAGGTTTTCCGGATAAGCATATTCGCGCCCGTCGCGATGCTCGCGCCTGACGGCATGGAGCATTTTAGCGGTCAGTTTTGCATTCGTGAGACGCAGCGCCTCCGCCGGGCCTATGCCCGCACGTCTGCCGAGGTTTACTTTTGTTCGCAGATATCCCGATCTTATATCAACAACCGCTTCGGCAGCGTCAACATCGTGCACACAGTACCGGACGACCTCGTCGACCTCGCCCGGCGTCAGCGGCCGGTCAATATCAAAGGGCACGGTGCTCTCGCGTATCGTCATGCCGAGGTGACCCTCGATAGCCTTGAGCGAAAGCCCCTGCTGCATATCATCACGGATATCAACGCTGTTGAATCGGAAATACACCCCGTCGAGATCCGGACATTGCCATCCCTGCCCGGACAGCGCATAATCGCTCACCGCCTTGACAGCGGGCGGGTCAAATCCCGCACATATTGCCTTTACGATGTATTGGTCGTAGTGCTTGCTGTTGAATCCGCAGTAGATATCATCCGGTTTTATAAAATCACGGAGGACATCGTTGTCATTGTGAACGACGGTGTATTGCCCGCTGTTTTTATCTTTGAAAACGACGATCCAGTCGAACGCGAAAACTTCGCAGTCATATGTGATCAGGTTCATACGGCGACCACCTTTCCGCAATACTCCGGCAGATTTGCCCGTACAAGCGCGGCAGGGACAGGCGGGGTCACTGCGTTGCCACAGCGGGCGACCTGTTTTGACTTCGGATAAGGTGTACCGTCAGCGTCTACGTCGATTATGTAATCATCCGGAAACCCCTGCGCCCGGAACAGCTCTCGCGGCTGCAGCATTCGCATTCGGATATCGGTGATGATATACTTCTCACCGTGTACAGTCACGACCGCGAAACGGTCTTTCGTCGTGACCGTATCGAGCGGTTCATTCACGGACGTCGCCGAGCATGTCGCATAATATTTGACGAGAAACGCTTGCACCTCCGCGTGATGTGCTCCGCTGCACGACACAGTCGTAAGAGGCTCGTCCGCCTTTTGCCCGTCCATGTGGTTCCGCATCGTCATGATATGCGCTGTTACAACGCTGTTGTGGTCTTTGACGGTCACGGTGGCGAGAGGATCGTCCGCCGCACTTCCGGCGCCGGTATAGCCGCCCGCGTAGTTTTTCATAATGTGTGCGCAGGCGAGCGCGTATCGGTTGGAAGTATCGACCGTCATGATCGGTTCGCCTATGCTTTGACCGCGCACCTCATCCTCGCTCTGCTCGCCGTGGTACTGCATAAGCATCGGCTCGACGATGTAGTGCTTTCCGCGCGTTACAATCGTCCCGAGCGGTTCGTCGATGCCGTGCACTCTTGGAGCTTGTCCTATTCGCTCTCCGTAACCTATCGGGACAATAAACGGCTCCGGGTTCTCGATCACGAATTTCTGTATGCATCTGGCGATCCGCCGCAGCGTGTTCTCCGCGAGCGGTTTTTCACGCTCGAAGATGCTTTGAGCCGGTATACTCCAGTCGATACACTCTGCCGCTGTGCGATAGGGGAGCAGCTCGCCGCGATTTACGGCATCGCTGTTTTTCGGACCGTGTGTCGGCGGCGCCCAAACGATCGGCTTGCCGTCGCATCTGGCAATCAGATAGAAACGTGTACGTGTAGTCGGCGCGCCGTAATCGCAGGAGCGCAGTGTACGCCACTCCGCTGAATATCCCAGCCCACGTATCAATGCCTCCGCCGCCGGCGAAGTTTCCGCGATAGATAGTGCCAAACACATCTCCGAGAACGCCGGGTGATCTCGCGGAATGCCGCTTGTCAGAGCGAGAATGAAACCGTTGAAGGTTTCCCCACTTCTCTCTTTAATCGGTTTGTTGTCCTCGCCAAGCGGACCCCACGTCTGTATCTCCGGCACGTTTTCAAGCATAATGCATCGGGGTCGAACGGTGTAAGCCCATCGTATCGCCACCCACGCGAGCCCTCGGATGTTCTTGTCGACCGGCTTTCCGCCTTTTGCCCGTGAAAAATGTTTGCAGTCCGGGGAGAACCATGCCAACGCGACGGGATGACCGCGGCAGGCATCTACGGGGTCGACCTGCCAGACGTCTTCGCAATAATGGCGTGTCGCAGGATGATTGGCCTTGTGCATCGCGATCGCGTCCGGGTCATGGTTGATTGCAATATCAACACTGCGCCCGATCGCCATCTCAATCCCGGTAGACGCGCCGCCACCGCCCGCGAAGTTGTCGACGAATAGTTCATTGAGCATAGTCACGTCTTACCCTTCCCCCACGAAATAGCATCTGTTCTTACGGTACACACCGCACCGTTTGCGGTAACTGCGGACAAGATATTCGATGTCGTCGACGTAATCGTAGCAGATTGGCGGAGCCTTTCCTTCCGCCGTCCGTGCGATCCGTCCGATGCTCTGAGTCACGACAGCGTAGTCCTTTTGAGGTGTTGTCAGAAACAGCCGCTCAAGACACGGAATGTCGAGTCCTTCCTTCGCGAGCGAATACGTCGCGAAAAGGTACTTCTTCCGCCCTTCCCGCATGTCGTCAAGCGCCCGCTCGCGTTCCTCTTTGCCGCGCTTTGTCGTCATCTTCCCGCTTATCATGACCGCTTTCTCCAGCAAGGGCAGCGGCAGCGCGTCCATTATGGCGTGCAAATGCTCAAGTCTGTCCGAGAGGATGAGACAAGGATGATCCCTTTCCCGGATAATATCTCCCGCGATCCGCATTGTTCTGTCCTCGTGACGGCAGAGATACGAGATCATCGCCGTATAGTTGATCGTACCGTCAGTATTGAGGCATTCCCGTGTCATCTTGACACGTGTTCCGATCGGCCGTATACCGACCCTCATCACGCTGTCGGCTACATCCTCGTCGGGAACGGTGTACTCAACAGGACCGAGCAGCGCATATGTCGCTGCGATCATGCCGTCGGCGCGGTGGACCGTTGCGGACAGTCCGTACTTATGACGCGCTGCGAGCGCGTTCAGGACCTTGTAAAACTGCGTCATGGATGTCGGCGTCCCTGCGACACGGTGACACTCATCTACAATAACGACATCCCACATGTCGCGATACTGCGCCAAATCGAGCTTGCACATCGTCTGCACCGTCGCGAACGTGATACTCTCTCCGATATCTACCTTCCCGCCCGTAATTGTACCGATCAGCGACTTGTCGAAGTATCGCTCCGCTCTCGCTCGGCTCTGTGCGACGAGGTCGAGCGTGTGGCACAGCCACAGGGCGCGGCGTCTACAATGTTGGACAATTGCAAGACCCATTTGCGTCTTCCCGCTCCCGGCCCGGCTCTGAAGGATGCCGTATTCGCGGTGCATCATCGCGTCTACCGCCCGTGACTGATAGTCATACAGCGGTATAGGTTCTCCGTAGTCGACCCGTGCGGGTGTGGCGAACGTCGTATATATGCAGGCGTCCCGCAGCATCGGAGCGATACGGCGGAGGCAACCAAACGGCAATACGAGCGAACCCCCGCGACTCTCATAAAGTGCGAGCGTCTCCGGCGTGTTGCCGGTCCAATATCCGAGGCGGCGTTTTTTTGCGTACTCGGGATTTGCAAGAACAAGGTGTTTCGTACACCATGCCGTCAGCTCGGCTGTCGGCTCGGTTATAGTCAATACGTTTGATATGTCGATCGTCATCGTTTAAATCCTCAATCCGTGAGTCATGATCCAGTCATCAAACGGCATGCCCTCCCGCTTGATATCGTCCCATGATACCGACACAGAGAGATCATAGTCGCACAGGGCATACAGCTGCGACAACGTGATGAAATATATCTCGTCGTGCTGTCGAATCGCGAACCATCCTTCTCCGTTGCCACACGTCTCCCAGTAACTCATCGCCGTACTCTGATTGCTCTCAATGCGCGAAACACGAAACCGTTTCGATGCCATATTCTTCGCGTCGATCAGATACGCATGCCCATTTCGAATCGCCATAATGTCCGCCGGTTGACCGCTCGCATTCGGAACAAGGTTATGTGACCAAAACCCGCGTTCCGAGAGCATCCAGCAAAGCTCACGTTCAAACTCGTTGCCCTCTGTTTTGTTAGACATCCGACGCCTCCATAAACACGCCAAACAGTGCAAAACAGACAGCTGCAAGGAACGCACCGGGGATAACCTGTACCGTTCCGGCGTCGATTGCGCCGGCCGCGCCGAAACTACATATCAGCGCGAACGCTCCTGCAACTTTAAAAATCATTGCTTTGACCGTTCTCTTTTTCATTATTCGTCATCTCCTCGGCAGCACAGGGCATCAATCGTCTCGCGGGTCCCCCGGTATCGGTTGAGCTTGCGTATTGCCCTCAGCGCAGCCGCATTTTCAGCAGCCTGTGAGACCGATGCCTGTACTCGATTCTGCAAAGACCGAACTAAAGCATGGATAGCCAGTTCTTCAGCTCCATGCTCCATAATGGTCGCTATGGCAATGTCAACATCATCTGCTACTATATAGCGTGGGGTTAATGTAATCACGTCAGCACTCTCCTTTCTCACAGGATTTTGATTCAGCAAGTTTGACGCCTGCACCATAACATAGTTTCCGAATGACATCCTCGGGCACGTCAATCACCTCGGCGATTTCATCCGCCGTGTGGTGAGCGAGAGCGAGCATTAGGATCCGTACTCGCTGACGCCCGGTGAGATTGCTTACTCTCATTTCAACCTCCGCTTACCGATCCCGTCCGGGAACATAACGGAGAATGCACGGCGCTGCGTGTCCTCTTTTGTGAGAGGTCTTTCCACAAAATCGTTGTCCTCGCCGGTCATGCGCCGATTATAGCGATCACGCTCCGGTGCCCCGAAGTATCGCTTGTAGTCCTCGACAAGGACGTGCCCCGAAACATCGAGGGGATCTCCGTAAGTGTGTTTGATGTTGCGAATGATTTTATTCGCGGTAGTTGGCGAGACCGCCAGCAGCTCCGCGACCTCACTCGCCGTCAGCGCGTCCTTGGAAAAAATTTCTTCTCGGCGTTCGTAAGTCATGGTCTTTCCTCCTTTTATTTTAGCAGTAACTTACTTGACGCGTAAGTTATTCGGCAAAAAAAATTTGCCCTGCGTCCGTCGGAGCTATATTAAGCGTCTCGACTAATCTACCCATAACTTCGGCGGACGGCTGTATTCTTCCGTCGAGCAGCTTTCCCAAAGTTGTTCGATTGATTCCGGAAGCCATACTCAATTGGGAAATTGTCTTATATCCTTTTTCGACCATTAGCTTCCTTATGGCAATCGTATCAGTCTTTCTTTCAGCTTTCATAACGGTTACCTCTCCTCTCCAACTTACTTATTACGTAAGTTATGATATCATGCAAATCTCGGATTGTCAATACGTATCGCGAAAGTTTTTTTACATTTTGCAAAATTTTTCTTGCTTTACGTGTAAGGAAATGATATAATACTTCTGCGGGAGGTGACGCTAATGACCACAGTAGCACAGAATATACACTTGTTAAGGCTAAAAAATAGACTTACTCTGTTGGATGTTGCGAAATATTTAGGTGTACAAGAAGCTACAGTACAGCGATATGAGAGCGGTAAAATTAAACATATCAAATATGAAACGATTTGCAAACTTGCTGATCTTTTCGGATGCGAACCGTCTCATATAATGGGTTGGGGGGAAGAAAACCAAAATATCTTCGATAAGTACGACAACATCTTCCCAATCGACACAGTCCGAATTCCGCTCCTCGGTAAGGTCGCCTGCGGGGAGCCGATATTCGCGGATGAGGATCGGGAGAGTTATGTTATAGCCGGCGCGAATATAAAAGCGGATTTTTGTCTTCAGGCGCAGGGCGACAGTATGATCG
>CANQZE010000067.1 GCA_947628255.1 uncultured Clostridia bacterium
GAGTCCTGAGTGGAGCGAGGCTGAACGCCTAGCAAATATAAGTAATCACCAACGCCGAGCGTAACGAAGGGAGAGGTTGGGTTTCTAATCCAATGTCCGAGGCAACTACGCTTATTTGCTTGATTTTCGACCAAACCCTGTCTGAGGTTAAGGCAGTCCCTTAGGGGTCCCCGCAAAAATAAGCAATGTTTTTGTGGGGTGATTACAAGGGGATTCTTCGACTTCGCTCAGAATGACAGGAAAAATAAATGCTTTAGCAATCCCCTCAGGCACCTACGGCGCCAGCTCCCCTTACTAAGGGGCGCCTTGAAAGAAAAGGGGCGCCATAAAGGAAAAGAGGATAATCCCCTCAGTCCGTTTCACGGACAGCTCCCCTTGTTTGCCCACAAAAACTTGCATTTTTGCGGGCAAACAAAGGGCGCCTTGATATGGAAAAATGTCCGAGCTTCCCACGCTTATTCGCTTGATTCTCCCCCCAAACTCTGTATGAGCAAAAATAAATCCAAAAGAAAGTAAAAAGAAAAGCGGGCGCAAGCCCGCCCCACATAAACAGATCTTACAACTCTATCCTTGACGACAGCGCGCGGGAGAGTGTGCTTTCGTCGGCGTACTCGATGACGCTGCCTTCCGGGAGGCCGCGGGCGATGCGGGTGCATTTGACGCCGAGCGGCTTGATGAGGCGGGCGATGTACATTGCGGTCGCCTCGCCCTCGACGTCGGGATTGGTCGCCAAAATGACTTCCTCGACTCCGTCGAGCCTGTCGAGAAGCTCCTTGATGCGGATGTCGTTGGGGCCGATATGCTCAAGCGGAGAGATCACGCCGCCGAGGACGTGATATACGCCTTTGAAATCCTTGACCTTTTCGAGGGCGTTGATGTCGCGCTGTTCCTTGACGACGCAGATGACGCTCCTGTCGCGGGTGGCGCAGATGTCGCAGATGTCGTTCTCGGTGTAATTGCCGCAGATCTTGCAAAAATGCACTTCGCTTTTGACGCTTTTTATCGCGTCGACAAGCGCTTGCACGTCCTCGTCGGGAGAGTTGAGAATCGCATAGGCATAGCGCGCCGCGGTCTTTTCTCCTACGGACGGAAGTTTGCTGAGTTCGGCGATGAGTCTTGCGAGCGGTTCTACGTATCTCATATCACATCAGCCCTGCCGCGCCGCCGAATGAGCCGAGCAGTTTTTCGGAAAGCTCGTCCGCCTGTTTGCAGGCGTCGTTGAGCGCCGCGAGGATCATATCCTCGAGCATTTCGACGTCCTCGGGATCGACAGCCTCGGGCTTGATGGAGATGGAAACGGGTTCCTTTTTGCCCGTGAGCGTGACCTCGACCATACCGCCCGCCGCGGAACCTGTCACCTCGGTCTCGGCGATCTGCTCCTGCGCTTCCTGCAACTTGCGTTGCATAGCCTGAGCCTGTTTCATCAACTGTCCCATATTGCCGCCGCCGAAGCCGCCGTATCCGCCATATGCCATAAAATTTACCTCCGATTTTTCAAAAAAGATATTTTATATGTTGTTTTTGACAACTTAATGTCCGTTTTTATTTGATATCCACATACGGGCCGAACTTGTCCTGCACGTACGGAAGCGCGACGTCCTTTGCGACTTGAAGCTCCTCCTTGAAGATGACGGCGCGTCCCATAGCTTCGGGAGTGTTTGCCGCCGCCGCTCTGATCGCCTCCGCATTGGTCGCGACGTCGATCAACTTTTTGGTTGCGGCGTCGGGGACGCAGATGACAAACTCACTGTCGGTCAGCTCCATCTTCACGTCGCGAAGAGCGCTTGTGAGCAAGCTGTAGCCCATCTGATTGAGGCGGGACGCTATGTGGATCCACACCTGCTTCGCGTCCATTATGGCAGGTGCTTGATTAAAACCCGACTTTCTCAGCGCCATCACGGTCTTTTCCAGCCTCGAGACGCGCGCGGCAAGCTCGTTTGCCTTGGAACTCTCGTCGCCGTAGCACGCCTTGATCGCCGCCGCTTCAAACAGGATGCGCCGCTGAGAGGAATATCTCAACTCCCCCTCCAGCGAGGAGAATATCTTCATAATGCCGAGACAGCGAGGCACTTCATATTTGTCCGCAAGTTCTTTCAGCCCCGCGTAGACGTCGTCGGGAAGCGCGAGAATGGACTTTGCGTCGTCCCCGCAATGCTTGATGTACAGCACGTTTCTGAACAGCGCCGCGAGATCGGACGCGAGCAGAGAGACGTTTTTGCCAAGGTCGCACAGCGAGGCGATCTCCCTTATGGCTCCGTCCGCGTCGCCGTCGCCGATATGCTCCGCAAGAGAGCGCAACTTTTGAGGATCGGAAGCGCCAAGCACCTCAAGCACGCCGTCATACGTCACGTCAAAATTGCAATAGCTCACGCACATATCCGCAAGCGACAGCGCGTCCCTCACGCTGCCCGCGCCGGACGAGGCGATCAACGCCACGGCTTCGTTTTGATATTTCACGCCGATATCGTCAAAAATGAAACGTATGCGCTCCGCAATGAGCTTGGTCGGGACAAGTCTGAAATCGAACCTCAGACATCTTGACAGAATTGTCGCGGGGATCTTGTGTATCTCGGTGGTGGCGAGGATGAAGATCGCGTACGCAGGCGGCTCCTCGAGAGTCTTGAGCAGAGCGTTGAACGCGGCGGTGGACAACATATGGACTTCGTCGATGATGTAGACCTTGTATTTACCCACGGTGGGAGCAAATCCGATCTTGTCGATGAGCGAGCGGATGTCGTCCACGCTGTTGTTGGACGCGGCGTCCATCTCGATGATGTCGAAATTGTTGGGACGGGAAAGCTCCTTGCAACATTCGCACTCCCCGCAAGGCGAGCCGTCCACGGGGTGCAGACAGTTGACCGCGCGCGCAAAAATCTTGGCGACGGACGTCTTGCCCGTGCCGCGCGTGCCTGTGAAAATGTACGCATGCCCGATATTGCCCGAAGCGAGCTGATTTTTGAGGGTGCGCACGATGTGATCCTGCCCTATCACGCTGTCAAACGCGTCGGGCCTATACCTTCTGTACAGCGATGTGTATGCCATATGTAAAATTATATACTAAACTCATTGTAAAGGCAAGAATAATTTTGATGTACGCAAATAATGTGAAAAAGCTCAGATCTCTTCCATCAGCGCCTGCCTCGAGAGCGACAATTGCACAAGCGCATATCTGAGAGACGAGGACGCGTTTGCCCTTGTGCCGTCCAGAGTCAGGTTGTCGATAAGGGCGAGAGCGGTGACGATCGCGACCTTGACGCTTGTCGCTTTGCCGTTCTCGCTGTCGTCCGCTATTTGCCAAAACGCACGTTTTATGTCCTCAATCTGTGCGCGTAAAACGTCGATTTTGATTTTTACGTCCGTCACGGTCATCTCGTCGGAGTTGAGCTTGTTGGCGCACGCGTACATCTCGTCGAAGGCGACGCGATAATATTTCAGGGCGGCTTGGGTCGCGCGTTTCAGCTCCCCGTCAGCCCAGTTGAGTTTGCCCTTTTTGATGTCGACGCGCTTGAGATAGGCGCCGCTGTCCGCAAGCGACGAGAGGACGCTCTCCGCCTCGGACTTGTCGGGATAGACGGCATAGACAAGCTCGAAATTTTCGCCGTCGCTCAGCATATAGCCCGCGCCGCCCCGCCCTGCGATCAGCTCCGCCGTGCTTCGCGCAAGCAGTATGTCGCCGTAGGGTCCCGAACATAGCAGATACACGCTCTCGCCGTCCTCGGAGGACGAAAACATAGCCCCGATGAGTCCGTTGCCCGATAGCAGCAGACAAAGCCCCAGCGTGAGCATTACGCACAGCGCTACAGCGCAGATCACCAATATGTTTTGCTTGTCGGACGTGCGCATACAATAGGATATGCCGCCCTCGCGCGCGCTATGCAATCAAACGCTCTCCGTTGTCCGCGCGGAAGTTCGGAAATCGAACGCGATGAGAGCAAGAATACGCGCAATTATTATGATACTGTAAAGCATACTTACACTCCAAAATATACGCGTACACGCGCGACGGGAATATCTTATTTCTCCACAATGTCCGTCGTGTCGGCTTTCAAATATACGCGCGTACACACGCGACGTAAAGGCGCGCGCAAGCAGAAACACAAACTCGGTTGGGACCACAGGTTCGGCGTGAGATCCCACCGTAGTCAGGATCGCCGGCTCAGACTTGGCTATACCTAGTCAAGGCTTAATTCGGCAAGAAGATTTCACCGCGAACACAGGCTCAATCGGTTGTTATAATCCAAAATAGACCACAAAAAAACGCCCTCCCGACAGGAAGGGCGAATTGCGTTGCCAAAAGGCGATCAATCCTCGTTTTTGCGCTTGATCTCGGTCTCGGGAAGGATGACGTCGAAGGACGCCGTGGCGGGCGCGGATTTCGGAGCGTTGTACTGATCGGACGTGTATTTGCTAAAGAGTTGGCGGAAAACCATCTCGCCCTCTGCGCCCGTTTTGATGTCCAACACCACGCCGTTGCCGTCAATAATGACGTTTTGCGGAGCGGCGGTGAAACCGAATTTTGCGGCGATGTTGTTGAACATTGACGCGTCGCCGCCTTTGGGAGTCATATCCTGCACGACGTAGATGGAAGCGGGAATGTTGAAACCTTGTATCCATCTGCTTTGTATTGCTTCCGGCGTGTCGTAATCCATAACGTCGAGCATAACTACGGCGACGTCATCTTTGAAGAGGTCGTATGCGGAAAGCAAACTCGGCATTTCGGTTTGGCAAGCGCCGCAACCCAAATAGAAGAAGTTGAGCAGGACGATCTTGTGGGTCGCGATCAACTCGCTCAGTTTGACATCTTCCTTGCCGTTCAGATCCTTGAAAGTGTAGTCGTGCAAGGCGGAGCCGAGCATATATTTTGTGTCGGAAACGACGTTTCCGATAGGTTGCAATGTCGCGTCGACGACGATCTCGGTCTCAAGACTGCCCGCGCTGATCTGATAGCTCTCTTTTGCCGCGTAGCCCTCGGGAAGCCCCGTCACTTTGACAGTGTAAGGCTTCGGCTCCAGACTGACGGTCATAAGGCCACCGTCCGTGAAGTTGGTGTGATCGGATTTAGCGACTTGCTTTTCGCCGTCGTAGACGGTGATGGAAATGTTGCTTGCTCCGGGCAACTTCATATTGATAAACTCGTGATTGGGACGCACCAAACGGAACACATAGTCCACATTTTTGCCTTGTTCGAGCTTGGGGAGAACGGTTATGTCTTTAACAGGCTGTTTGCAAAGTTTGCAATGGTAGGATTTTTGTCCCGCGCTCTCAAAAGTGGGTTCTATGTCGATCGTGGGCCACTCCTCGATCTCGTGTTCGAGTTGAGGCAATTCTCTCTTGTCAATCTTGCCGCACCCGTTTTGGCAGGTGTATTCGATCTCGCCGGGATGTTCGCAGGTGGCGTCTTTGGTAATGCGTCCCGTGCCTGAATAGTCATGACCGGTCTTAGGAATTACCTCGGTGATTTTTTGTTGGCACACGGAGCATATGTAGACGTCAAGTCCGTCTTTTTCGCAAGTGGGTATCTTAGAGTCGGGATCATCGGGGAGCCATTTGAGGGAGTGGGCGATCATATCGAGTTCTTCCGTATCCTCTGTCTGACAACGTTTGCACTTCTTGCTTACGCTGCCCTTTGTCGTGCAGGTGGCGTCGACTCTTGACAGCTCTTCCCAATCATGGCCGAGCGCCTGAGACTCGATCGTCTCCTGTTTGCCGCAAACGGAGCATTTTCTTGTGAGCGTGCCGCCTTCAAGACAGGTCGCCGTGTCGGAAACCGTCTCCCAAGTATGCTCTTTGCACTCTTTCTCGTCGCAGGCGACAAATGCCGTCGCGAGCAGCGCGATGAGCGCCGCCGTCAGCACGAGAACAAAAAGTTTTTTGTATGATTTCATAGATTTACCTCCCGGATTTCGGACGCGCAAAGCGAATTATGATCCGAATTTTTTTGCGCGGCGCTTTGATTTATTGAACAAGCTCAAAAGTCGCCGTTGTTCTGTTGAATCTGAACACGAATGTGATCCCTGTCCCGTCAAACGTGTAGAGCGTGAGCGTACGCTTTTGCGCGTCGTAAGCGTAATAGCCTTCGTACACGACGCCGTAGTGATCGGTGTAGGTGATCTCGCCGAAGCTGTTCACGCTGAGGTGAGACCAATCGTCGCCGTTATACTCGCCGTTGACGTCGCCGTTGTATTTGCGATATTCAAAATAGGTCATACCGGAACTCTCGCTTTCGATGTAGATCGCAAACTTGAAGTTGGCGTTTTGGTTGACGTCGTCGACATAGCTGTAATAGGTGTATTCCTCCGAGGACTCCTCGATCTTGTAGGTGCCTGTGCCGACTCTGTTGCTCAAGCTGTTATAGAGAGTCGCGTTGCCCTGTCCGTCGAGATAGATATATGCGCCGGAACGTTTGCCCGCTTCCCACTCCGCAAAAGCGCCGAAGATGAGTTTGCGCTCCTTGAGATAGTTGCGCGGAGGAATGATGTCGAACACATAAGACGCGGTCTGCTCCTCGGTGACGTTGTAGGTGAACACGATCACGCTTCCTCTTGCCGACTCGGTGTAGGCGTGAGTCTGAATGTCGTTTTGGCTGAATTCCGCGCGCACCATAAGCCCCGTGAGGTCGGCGTTGCCGTCGCCGTCCATATCGTAGGTCGCGGGATGTATCCTGTAGCCGTCGCCGTGCAGTCTGCCGTTTTCTTCGGTGCGCCAATCGCCAAAGTACGCCGCATTGTAGACGTCATAGACGTCGAAAGACTCGTCCCACAGCGTCGTGAACACGCCGAGCAACACATTGTAGCTTTTGAGGGTCTCGATCTCGGTGATCTGATACTCGCGGAAATCCTTGCTCCACTTGTCTGTCTGAGTCATTGTCGCGTTCTTGGGTTCCGGAAGCACGCCGTCCGTGAAGGTGACGACCGTGGCGTTGCCCTCGCCGTCGTAGATGATATAGTCGCTGTAACTTGTGCCGCTGTTGGGACCGAAAGTCTCAAAGAATGTGTCGTCGGGATTGTAGAAATAGTAGATGCCGGCGTCCTCCGAGACGGTCTTCATTCTGTTTTTCGCGCTGTCCTCTTTGAGATAATAGTCCTTGTCGGGGCCTTCGAATACGATGATGATCTCCATCCTGTAGAAAGTCCCCTTCAGCGTCGCGCCGTCGTCCGTCGTGTAGGTGGCGACTCCGTCATAGCCGTCGGACTTGAAGTTGTCCAAAGTGAAATACAGATCGTCGTCGCGCTCATAGAATGAACCCATCGCGCTGCCCTCTGTGTACTCC